>JAFXRA010000295.1 GCA_017526725.1 Candidatus Rifleibacteriota bacterium | reverse complement strand
TGCTACTCTTGAACCAGTAGCCTTTCTTGTTGTAAGCGACAAAGAAGTTAAACTTATTTCTTTGAAGGAAAGAGAAACTGTCTGGGAAAAGATTTTGTCGCCAGAAGTCGGGGAAAAGGTTTATAATAAGATTATGGGTATTGCAAAAGATACCGGCACTAGGGAAGAAAGTGTAAAAGCAACTGCTGATGAAGCAGATTCATCAGAAAAGAAATCCGAATAATTAAGAGTAATCAAATTTTATATAATAAGGGGAGTTTATCTGTGTCAGATACAATTACAACAGAAATGATAAAAAATATTTCTTTATTCGAAAAGCTGGAAGATTCAGATCTTGAAAAACTAATTTCAGTAGTCCAAAAAGGAAGTATTCCTTCTGGCACAGAATTCTTCAAAGAAGGCGATATTGGTGATGCTTTCTATGTTTTGACAAAAGGTGAAGTTGAAGTATCAAAAGTTATTAACGGTAAGAAAACTATTTTAACTACTATTAAAGCAAGTGACGAAAGTAATTTCTTTGGTGAAATGGCTTTAGTAGAAGATTTGCCAAGAAATGCCACAATTACTTCTACAACTGATTGTGAAATTTTACAGATAGAAAAAAAGAATTTTGATATGTTGCTACGTATTAATTCTTTTGTTGCTTTACGTATCATGACTGCTCTAACTAAGCGTCTTAGAGCAGATAGCACTGGTGGTTCAACAGCATCTGCATCAAATGAACCTCAGACCAAGGCTCAGGTTATTACGTTCTTCAGCCCGAAAGGCGGCGCAGGCAAGACTTCAATAGCAACAAATATTGCTTATGGCATGGCTAAGTATCTGAATAAAAAAGTTATGCTCATCGACTTAGACCTCCAGTTTGGCGGAATTGCATTTATGCTTGATCTCAAGCCAAAGAAAACTATTGTCGATTTAACAGGTTCAGATGCTTTAAGAAGTTTTGATGATATTAAGCCATGTTTATCAAGACACAAATCTGGTTTCGATCTGCTTCCCGCTCCTTTAAAGCCAGAACAGTCTGAAAATGTTGATTCTTCACATTTGAGAAAGATTGTTACTTATTCTAAAGATAAATATGATTTTATCCTTATCGATACACACTCTCTGCTGCAGGATATTTCAATCAATGCTCTTGATATTTCTGATATAATCATGCTTGTTATGAATCCTGATATGGGTCATATCGTTGCTATACATAACTGCTTGAACGTTATGGACAGCTTGAAATACCCGAAAGAAAAGATTCGTCTGATACTCAATAGATTCGGCAGTTACTACAGCAAGTCTAAGGAAGAACTGGAAGGCGTATTCCAGAAGAAGAACGTTAAAGTAAACTATGTAATTCACGACGACTGGAAGATAGCATCAGACTTGATTAACAACTGTCAGACTGCTTTTGAATCCAACAATACTTCTGAATATAGAAACGATATCGTTACTGTTATCAGTGATTTAACTCACGAAACTCTTCCGGATGAAGCCGGCAGTGCTGGTAAGAAGAATATTTTCAGTGCTGTTAAAGACTGGTTTAACTCATAAGAATAATTTATAATTTCAAGGCTTAAAATTATTCGTAAGAAAAAAGCTCTTGAATGCCGATAGGTTGCTTGAAGTGTAACAATTTGCATTCAGGAGCTTTTTATGTCAATTAATCCTTACAGAAGAGAATTGCAGGTGGCCCGCAATCTTGTAACGCTAAGGTGGGCAAATATAGCCATTATATTTGGTTTTTGCGTTGCTTTTATTTATGGTTTCAAGATGAGCTTCAAGTTGGAGCCGATTTACGCTATTTGTTGTATTTTAGCTCTTTTTAATATTTATCTTACACTTCACATTTCTATGTTAGGCCGCCAGCTTTCTGTAACAAAAGGTTTATCAACTCTTAAGCGAATGATGCTGAGAGTTCTTTCTCAGTTTTTCAGCAGTTTTAAAAAGAATGGTTTGATCAAGGGTCTTGCTGGAATTCCGATGGTATTTATGAAAATAGTGGGAATCATTTACCTTATGATTCTTGAAACTATGAAGGATTTCCCTGTTAACCCGGTTTCTTTAGAAAACATAATGCATTCCCAGATTTTCTTTGATTTGGCGGCCATTCTTTGCCTGACAAGATATACTGGTTCAACCGAAAGCCCGATGTTTCTTATGTCGGTAATTCCAATAGCTGTAGCTGGCTCAGTAATGGGCGCTAAAGCCGGTATTGCTTATTCTATTTTCGCTTGCGGCGGCTGGCTTGTTAATTCTTTGCTTATAAAATATGGAATAGTGAACCATATTAAGTTTTACAGCCCGATGTATGGCGATTTGCACAGTTGTGATTCTTGGATATGGTCTTATTTTATGGTTGCAGTGCTTTCTTTTGGTGCTTCAGCTTTGATTTCATTCAAGCTCACTCAGGCATTTAAAGAAAAAGTTGATGATTTGGATAAATCGCTTAATATTAGCAAATCTTCTTCGATTTCATTGAAACATATTGCTTTGATGCAGAATGACCCTTGGATCGTTATTGATAAAAAAGGGAAAATATTAAATCTTAAATGCGATGAAGGGCAGATTTTGATTAGAAATGAAATGGTAAATAAGAATTTATTGGAATCTTTGCCAGATTTAGCGAAATCTAACTATGAGTTTACTGCTCAATCTGTGTTGTCTTCACAGACGTTTAAAAAGTTGCCAGATGTAAAATTCAATTTTCCTGATAATTCAGAACGTATTTATGATTTAGTAATAAGTTTTTATAGAGAATATGACGGTGCTCCTAGATTGATGCTTTCTTTCCAAGAAAAAACTCTTGAAGTGAACCGAAAAGAACTTGTAGACGCTCTCAGTGCAGAATGTCTCCATGCTAGAAACAGTATTGAAAAGCTTAGTCAGGAAAACCGCGATCTTCATAAATCAATGGATGAACTGGTTAAGATTTCATCAAATAAATCTATTGATATTGAAGTTCTCAACACAAAAGTTAATGATATGGATATCGAAACTGCCAATTTGAACAGTCAGATTTCAGAATTGAAAAATCAGGTTGCTTCTGTAAAAGCCGATAATGACCAACTCAGGGTTGAACTGGAAAATAGACAGATGATTCTTGATGATGTGGCTGATTTTATGAATTCATGCAGCGGTCTTGATGAACTGATTGCCAAGGTTGAACGCAGAACTAAGGATTTGTTTGGTTTGGAAAACTCCTGTTTCCACGTTTTTGATGCAACTGACATGACTCATCAGAAGAATGAAATTCTTGATATAAGGAAAGTTTCTCCAAGACTTCTCGATATTCCAAGAACTCACCCAGAAACTTTAGATCCTGCTTTAACAGAAGGCAGACCGGTGGTTTTCAGCGCTGAGATAAGACCAGAAAAATCTTCCGCATCAATTGCCATTACTAACGGTGATTTGAGAAGATTGGTTGCTTTTGTTCCTCTAAAAGAAAATGATAAGATTTTGGGTATGATGATGCTTGAAAAATACGGTTCCGCCGATAATTCTGATAATATTGTTGATATGGTCGGGTTCTATCTGAAGCAGGTTTCCGGCGCTATTAAAAATGCTGTTGAAAACCGTAAGATTCAGCTTAAAAACAAGGAACTGCATGAGGATATGCTTAAGATTCATAACAAGCTTGACTCTGTTAAAACTATGATTCTTAACGACTATTCAAAAGATATCAGACCTTTCTCTGGTATGCTTTATGAAATCAGCAAGCTGATTCCGTTGAAAGATGCGCTGCTTGTCAGAGTTCAAAGCGATAATACCCTTGACTGCTGTTCAAGAATTAATCGCTCGAAGCCGCTGGAACTGACTGCTGTTGAAAATAAACTTATTGAGCAGCTTAAAGTTAATTATGACAATAAAATTGTATTTAAGTCTGATAATAGTGAAGATGATGTTGTTGCTTATCCATTAGTAGATAAAAAGAGACTTTTGGGCGTGCTGTTCCTCTATCAGAACGAAGAATTGCAGGAAAGCGATTTTGCCATTGCAGATTTCTGCATAAGTATTCTGAAGAATGAATTTGCACTCTACGTTCTTAATGAAGAACGGGAAATCTGGGAAAGTTTCTACAGTAATTCTATGCCCGCTTAGAGTTTGTCCGAAAACTAAGTTTTAAGTTCAAATTAGATTGTTCTAATTGCCTACACATTTGTCATAAAAAGTATAGCGTATAGGCTTTAGCCCTGAAAGCTATACGTTTATGGCAATGGTTAGGCTACAAACAAATAAATACTGATTTTTCATCAAATTTCTGGTTTTCGGACAAGCTCCGCTTAAACAAAAAAGTTTTTTTTGCCGATATATATTATTGTAAAGCTTTTTAGCAATTAAAAGATCAATGTAAAATTGATTTTTTAATTGCTTTGTGCAATACTACCTAATAAAAAAATAGATTGTTTTATCTGATGGAGCCGCAAACATGAAAAAACTATTCCTTTCAATTCTGCTGCTGTGTTGTTGTATCGTTTTTACCGGTTGTGGCGGCAATAGCAACAGCTATGATGGCGCATACAGAATAACCGTTTCAAAAAATATTATAGATGATGAATCAGTCACCTCTTCTAGGGCAGCTACATCTGATGCGAAAGATATTAAGCTGTTTTTAAACGGAGTTGAATTCCCAGGACGTAGCTTTGATTCAGAAGGTAATTATATTTTCACAAAGGTTATGTTTGAGCAGGAAGTTTATCAGATACTTTCAGGAGCTTCAACCACAGTTAATATCACTATTAATGGAAATGATATTTTATCACTTGTTTTTAAAAAAGTTACTAGCTTGAAGGAAGGAATATATATTAAGAAACTTTCTGATGGTTCTTACTTAGTAAGAAATGGCTCAGTAGATAAAGAAATTATAAAAAATGGTGAAGAATATTTAGTTGATTTAGATGATATTACTGATGTAGAAATAAGCAGATTATCTAGTTTGTCAGCCAAAGTTGTTTTTAAAAACATTTTAGGTGAATCCCAAAAATTAGATTTTAATTCTTGGAAAATATCTGCCTTAGATTCTTATTTGAAGGCAATTCACTCTTGGACGAGTCTAGAAGAAAGTTCTGATAAAAAACTGGATATTTCTTATGATATAACAGAAAAATACTATACAATTAATTTGACTTCACAAGGGGTTTATGCTGCAGGAAATCATAATTTGAACAATACTATTGTAAAAATAGACTATATAAGAAAAGATGGACACGATGTCGTTGATACTGGTATTTTGGAACAAGCTACATGGTATCCTAATAAATAATTAAAATCATTTGCAGCTAAAGGCCGGGTCTAATGCCCGGTTTTTTTATGCTTTTTATCAATTAACCGGTAACCCTTCTAACTCTTCGAACGACACGAACGACTCGAACCCTTAGAACTCTTCCAACCCTTCCAACCCTTCTAACCCTTCTAACTCTTCCAACTCTTCCAACCCTTCTAACTCTTCTAACTCTTCCAACCCTTCTAACCCTTCTAACACTTCCAAACCTTCCAACTCATCCAACCCTTCCAACCAATCCAACCATACTAACCCATC
>JAFXRA010000294.1 GCA_017526725.1 Candidatus Rifleibacteriota bacterium | reverse complement strand
TTTGCCAAGCAGTAGAATGTTAAGTCCGAAGACTTGTAGTGAACCTAAAACAATTCCCTTATCTCTTTTTTCTCTTATCTCTGCTCTCTAAATTGAGAGGTCTCGCGTCTACTGTCCGCTATGTTGCTCTAAGCTCTATGCTATCTAAAGTAGTCTACCCATTGTCATAAACGTATAGCTTTCAGGGCTAAAGCCCATACGCTATACTTTTTATGACAAATGTGTAGACTTCTCTTATCTCTTCGCTCTGCCGCTCTAAGCTCTATGCTCTAAAACCAGTTCTATCTGCTTCAAAATACGATCTTCAACGTCTTCGGGGCGGCTCTTGCCCATAGCTTCGCTCATGGCCTTCAGGTTGTCGCCATTTTTTATTTCTTCGAGAATCTTTACTAGATTGTCTTTGTTTAAATCCTTGTCTAAAAGAACCTTTGCCGCACCTAAATTTTCCAGGGTTCTGGCATTCTTTTCCTGATGATTGTCGGTGGCGAATGGATAAGGAATCAATATTGCCGGTTTTTTGCAGACAGCTATTTCTGAAAGTATGGTGGCTCCTGCTCTTGAAATCAATAAATCTGCTACGTCAAATGCTTCTTTCATTTCGTGCAGATAGGGAAGAAGCTGATAATTTGCCGGCTGTTTCGGAATGGAGTTTTTAACCATTTCATAATCTCTTTCACCTGAAATGTGTATCAATTTTATTTCAGGGTGGTCAGGCAGCCATTCATTAGCAAGAGCAATACAGGCTTTGTTTATAGAAAGGGCGCCTCTGGAACCGCCTACCGACAGCAATATGAATTCGCCTTCGTTCTTTTTAAACTTTGAATCATTACTTGGTTTTTGCTCTAAAAAAGCACTTCTGACCGGATTACCGGTAAGAATGATTTTATTGTTGTCTACTTTTGCTGCTGATTCGTAAGTTAGTAGAACTTTAGCAGCTTTTTTTGCAAAAATTCTGTTTGTAACACCCATGGCAGCATTCTGTTCATGGATTATATAGGGTATTCCAAGAGTCTTTGCAGCAGTTAATATTGGAAAAGAGACAAATCCGCCTGTTGCTATGACCAAGTCTGGTTTAAAGCTTTTAACATGCTTGCAGGCATCTACAATGCCCATCAGATTGGTGAAAGGGAAAGTAAACCATTTAGGTGAAACAGTTCTTGGCATTCCCTGTGCTCTTACGCCCATAAATTCAACGTTTTCAACTCTGGAGACTATTTTCTCCTCCATACCGCCTTTTACGCCAACATAACCGCTTTCAAAATCATATTTTTTCAATAATATTTCACGTATTGCCAAAGCCGGATAAATATGACCGCCTGTTCCACCGCCGCTGAATATTATTTTCATTTTTATTATATCCTCCGATTATTTAGCTGGTTTCGGATCTCTAAACTGGCTGGAAAATGGAATTGACCTTGAATTTTCATATAGATTGTCTTGTGATCCGTAACGTGAAATATTTAAGAGTATTCCTATGCCTATAGCCAAAAACAAGGTGCTTGAGCCCCCATAACTAATGAATGGCAATGTTACACCGGTTGTAGGCATAAGGCTAAGAACAACTCCGATATTAACGATAACCTGTAATCCTATAACTGTTGTGATTCCAGCAGCAGTAAGGAACCCGAATGTGTTAGGGGCTCTGGAAGCAATATATAATCCTCTCCAAATCAGTATGAAGAAGAGAATCAATACTGCAACACCGCCTATTAAACCTAGTTCTTCACAGGTTATAGCAAAAATAAAGTCTGTATGTCTTTCAGGAAGAATAAAGAATTTCTGTCTGCTTTGCCCAAGTCCTAAACCCCAGATTCCGCCTGAACCTATAGCGACTAATGATTGTATAATATGGTAACCGCTGGTTTTTGCATTTTCCCAAGGGTCTATGAATGCCCAGAAGCGTTTCATACGATATCCTGCCTGGAATATTAACGAAGTAACTAATACAACACCGCAGCCGGCTAAGGCTCCAAGATTGATTAACGAACCGTTCCCAAGAAAATACATAGCAAAGTAAGTTCCGCCGATAAGTGTGGCTGTCGAGAGGTTTGGTTCCTTATAAATCAATACGAATACCAGAGCGGTAACAAATAAATCTGGCAGCATACCGTGCAGAAAGTTTTTTATAACTTTTTGCCGTGCAGAGATTGAATGAGCCATATACAGCACAAAGCATATCTTGGCAAATTCAGATGGTTGAAAACCTAAGCTGCCAAAACGTATCCATCTCTTTGCACCGCCGATGTCTCTGGCAACCCCAGGAATTAATACTATAATCAGTAAGACAATAGCTAAACCTAAAAGGGGCACCGATAATCTTTCCAGTTTGTTGTAGGGTATTCCTGAGGTTAAAAGCATTGCTGCAAGCCCGACAATTACCCATAGAAGCTGACGTTTAAAGTAGTATAGGCTGTCAGCCATCTGGGCCAAAGAGGTAATTGAACTGGCAGAATAGACCATTACCAGCCCTACGCCCATTAATGCGACTACAACAAATAACAGTATATGATCAAATTGATTGGGTTTTTTTATCATTTGCTCGAAAGTTTATTAACCAGTTCTTTGAAATGTTCCCCTCGAACCTCGAAATTAGGATATTGATCGTAACTGCTGCATGCAGGTGACAAAAGAACAGTATCTCCTTTGTCGGCCCACTGATAGGCAATGTTAACTGATTGTTCAAGGTTTTGAGCTGTCTTTAATGGAACAACACCTTCTAACGAAGCTCTAAAACGGTCTTTGGCTTCTCCAAAAAGAATAACTCCTCTAGCTGTTTGTCTGATTGTTTCAACCCATTCGGTTAAATCTGTGCCTTTGTCTCTGCCGCCTGCAATAAGAATAAGAGGTCTTTTGCAAGCTTTAAGAGCTGTGATTGAGGCTGCACAGTTGGTTCCCTTGGAATCGTTTATAAAATTAACGCCGCTGACTTCTCTGACCCATTCTAATCTATGTTCTACGCCAGAGAATTCTCTGACAACCTTTTCAAGACGCTTAGGCTCAACGCCGGCTAGAACAGCAGCCAAAGAAGCACACATTATATTTTCCTGGTTGTGGCTACCGATTAATTTGGGAGCATTTTCATCAAAAAGAATGGTTTCGCTGCCGTCTTTGTTAATGAATACATAATTGCCGTTTTTAATGGTTACAGCAGGCTTTTTATCTTTAATTTCGCGGCCGAACCAGGCTGTCTGGCATTTCAATTTTGGTTCCATTTCAAGCATAAGCTTCTGGTCGCCATTCAAAATCAAACACTGGTCTGGGCCCATATTTAAAGCAATGTTCTTCTTTGCATCTATATAAGCTTTATAATTAGGATATCTATCTAAATGATTTTCAAAAAAGTTGGTAATAACACCAATATCAGGTCTGAAATCACAAATAGTTTCAAGCTGGAAACTGCTTACTTCAAGAACTTGCACAGAATCATCAGTTGTTTCTGCTGCAAAGCTCATCATGGGTATGCCTATATTGCCGCCTAGAAATACTTTATCAAACTGTTCCCGGCAGAATAAAGAGAGCAGGGTGGTTGTTGTGGTTTTGCCATTGCTTCCTGTTACTACAAGGCGTTTGCCTTTTGAAAGTCTGTAGGCAATTTCTATTTCTGAATAAATGGGAATATGCTTTTCGGAAGCTTTTACTAATACTGGTATGTCAGGCCTTACACCTGGACTCAATACTATAAAATCAGAATCTAAGACTTTATCTGTATTCCCGCCTGCTTCGTAACCAACTTTGTCTAGCAGGTTTTCTTTTGTCAGTGTGGCTTTAAGCTTTTCTTCTGGCTGTATATCTGAAATAAATATTCGTGCTCCGCCCTCATAAAGAGTTTTGGCAGCGGCAAGCCCGCTTTTAGCAGCTCCTATTATGCTTATCTTTTTCCCTTTTATATCCATAATTTGTTTTGCCTCTTGAATTATTTTTATTATATCGGCTTCTAAAACTTTTTTCTGATACTACCACAAATCATTGCTTGTTATAAAGAGGGAAAAAATTTAGAAAGAGATTAAGATACAAGACCAAAGATGGAGACTCAAGAATTCTTGTAACAGGAATCTTGTGGTAATTGTTAAAATTGTTAGAGTTGTTGGAGTTGTTGGAATTGTGTGGTTGGTGAAAAGGGAAAACTGAGAATTGAGAATTGAGAACTGAGAATTGAGAGATGAGAGATGAGAGATAAGGGATTTGTTTAATTCTCAAACTACCGAATATTAGTAGTATTTCGTTAGCTTACAAACTAAAACAATTCTCTAATCTCTTTTCTCTTATCTCTGCTCTCTACCGACTGCCTTTGGCAGTCAGCCCCCTCAGTCAGCAAGCTGACAGCTCCCCCACCATTCGTG
>JAFXRA010000293.1 GCA_017526725.1 Candidatus Rifleibacteriota bacterium | reverse complement strand
TCTACCCATTGTCATAAACGTATAGCTTTCAGGGCTAAAGCCCATACGCTATACTTTTTATGACGAATGTGTAGACACTTCTCTTGTCTCTTATCTCTAAGTTAAGCTCTCGCGTCTACTGTCCGATTACAATTACCACAGTGAAACGTCTCACAAGCGAAGCTGTCCCACAGCGTAAGCGTAACACTTCTTACTCTTCCAACTCTTGTATAATCTTGATTAAAAGTTTATAGCAGATTACTAAGGCTCAGAATACGCCTTTTAGCAGTAGAAGTCTGATAATAAGATTGGTAATCATACCTGCAGCCACATCGTCTGCAACTATGCCTTTTCCACCTTTAAAAGTTTGAAAAATAGGCAATGGAAATGGTTTTAATAAATCTAAGGCCCTGAAAAGCAGAAAAGCGACGATTATCATAGTTAAATTTGTGTCCCAAAGGCCAAACAAAGCTATCCACATTCCGGCTGTTTCATCAATAACTATTTCAACAGGGTCTTTGGTTTCGTCTATGTCTTCCATAGCCTGAGAAATGAATACTGCAAAAAAGAGGAAGGCAGCCATTATAAAGCTTTGGAGCCAAATATTATAATCTTTGGTAATAAGGAAAAAGACGATACCCGGCAAACTACCGAAAGTTCCCGGATACTTTTTTATATAGCCGAGATAGCAACATGAACCAAGAAGTCTGATAAGACGCTTGGTTTCCGGTCTATTTTTCCAAGAATAGTTTGTTCTTTCTAAAGTAGTCATACCCTGAATAGATAGTAGCTATTGCGGCTATAATCATGAGAACCTGAATTATATAACCGTAATAGGCGTTAAATTGGTTAGAATATTCTGTTAAATTCTTTGTTTCAAGTATTACACGTACGGAAATGAAAATCAAGGCTGTTATAATAGCTACAAGCTGAGTTACGGTTTTAAACTTGCCTGCTGGACTAGCCGCAATAACATTGCCCTGTTCTGCGCATATTAATCTCAACCCGGTGACAGAGAACTCTCTAGCGATTATTATTACCACTATCCAAGCAGAAGTATATGTAATTTCTTTGTATGCGACCATAACTATCAAAGCTGCTGATACAAGCAGTTTATCAGCAATAGGGTCTATAAATTTGCCAAAAGTAGTAATCATATTGTAGCGTCTGGCAAGATAACCATCATAATAATCAGTAATAGCCGCCAAAATAAAAATAATAGCTGCTGCAATTTTCCCCCAGTCTTCAACTAATGAAGAACTAGGAGGTTGCCACATAAAAGCAAGCATAAATACTGGTATTGCTATTACTCTTGCTACTGTTAATTTTGTTGCGAGATTCATTTTAGAACTATTGCCTTAAAGTCGTAGGCATCGGCGTCGGTTATTTTGACTTTTACGATGTCGCCTGGTTTAAGGCCTTTTGCATTATCTATTGTTGTAATATTATCTACTTCGTAGGCATCATAAGGTGTTCTGCCGACAGCAGAACCCTTATCTGATATTTTGTCTATTATAACATCAATTGTTTTTCCTATCAGCTTTTTATTTCGTTCTTCTATAATTAGCTGCTGAAGAGTCATAAGCTGGTCTAGGCGAGCCTGTTTGGTTGCTTCTCTGACTTTTGGGGTCATAGTGTATGCAGGAGTATTTTCTTCTGGTGAATACATGAAAGAACCAACTCTATCAATGGGGTATTCTTCGATAAAGTTGATCAGCTTATCGAAATCGCGCTTTTGTTCGCCTGGGAAGCCAACAATAAATGTTGTTCTGATGATACCTTTGGGGTAATTTGAACGAATATGCTTAATAAGGCTTATCATGTGTTCAGCAGTAGTATGCCTGTTCATCAGTTTGATAAGCTTTGGAGAAATATGCTGGAAAGGAATATCGAAGTAGGGGAGCACTTTCTTTATTGAGAATATTTCATCAATAAGCTCTGTGGTTAGACCTCTCGGATGCATATAATGAAGCCTTATCCATTCAACCCCTTTAATGGCAGATATCTTCTTAAGTAGTCTGGGAAGTTGGCATTTACCGCCCTTATCTGTTCCGTATCTGGTTATATCCTGGGCTACAACGGAAATTTCTTTCGCGCCTGATGCTGCGAGGTTTTCGCAGTCTTTTATTATTTCTTCTTCTGGAAGAGAGTAATAGGGCCCTCTGATATTAGGAATAGCACAGTAAGCACATCTGTTATTGCAGCCTTCGCCAATTTTAAGAATACCAATATGTTTAGGATTAAAGAAACGGCTGCTGCCAGAGTAATCTGGTTCTTTATACTTTTTCCCGGCTAATTTACAAAGCAAAGAAATTTCTTTAGGAGTAAGAAAATCAAATAGATAGTCTATTTCAGGAATCTGTTCTTCTATTTCTTTATGATATCTCTTAATTAAACAGCCGAATACTGCCAATTTAATCTTAGGATGCTTCTTCTTTACTTCAATGGCTTCCATAATGTTTCGTAAAGATTCTTCTTTTGCATCGTTGATAAAGCCGCAGGTATTGATAAGAATTAAGTCAGATTTTTCGGACTTATCAGTCCATTCCCAGCCGGTAGCTTTAAATTGATTTGCTAAGTGCTCTGAATCGGCTGTATTTTTGGAACAACCTAAGGATATTATGTGAAATTTCATGGCTTTTGATTATTCGATAATTTTATATTATTCGTTACTTATTGCTAAACTTAAGGATAAGGGATTAGGGCATAGGGAATAGGGGATTGTTTGTTTATTAAACTATTTTTCTCTTGTAATTCCTAATTCCTCACTCCTAATTACTAATTATAGATTAGTCTCCCTTTGAACGTTCAATGTGAATGATTGAACGCTGAGCATCTTTGGCTAGAGGTCCGGTTGGGTCTAATTCTATAACCTTGTTGTATTCTTCACTTGCTCTGTCAAACATGTTCTTGACTCTGTAAATACTTGCAAGTCTGAAGTGAGCTTCTATGTAGTTTGGATTAAGCTGAATTGCTTTTCTGTATTCCTGCATTGCTTCATTCTTCATATTTACATCGTAGTTTTCATTGTATGCTTCACCAAGTTCAAAGTGGGCTCTTGCATTGCTTTCATCACGTTTCAGAGCGGTGCGGCACATTTGAATAGCTTCGTCATACATATGCTTACCGCTGATAGACTGCTTGCTGTAAACATATTTAAGACCCCATAATGGCCACAACAGAGTGTTCTTGCCAAGCATGTCTGAAATCTTGAACTGGTCGATTGCTCTTTCCTGTTCTTCTTCTGTCGGAGTAAAGCCGGCACCAAGGGTAATATAGGCATAGCCAAGAGCAAAGTGAGCCATTGCGTCTTCAGGATTAGATTCAGCTTTGGCCTGGAAGTCTCTGAGAACAACGCTGAGCTGATGGTCGCGATCTTGAGCTTTCGCAAGCATTTCTTTGCTAGTGTCTATTATCTTTATATAATATTCACCATTAGAAGGTTCGAGTTCAAGAAGCTGGCGCAATTCAGAAAGAGATTCCGGATACCTTTGCATTGTTATATACAAATCTGCTAATTTGCTGTGAACATAAACATTGTCTGGGTCTTTTTCGAGAACCTTCTTGTATATGTTTTCAACTTCAGCAAACATGTTCTTTCTATGATAAACCTTGGCCAATTCAGTCATTGCAAAAGAGTTATCCTGATCTAACTGCAAAACTCGTTCGAAACATTCTATAGACTGAGATATTGCTGTTTCTTCATCTATAGATTTATCAAGACCTTTAGACAAGAACATTCCCAATTCCATCCAATCGCAGAAATTGGCAGAATTTGCTGTTGCTGTTCTGATTTCTGTATTGGTGTCTTCAAGTTCTTCTTTAGAACAGAAGCCGTTCAATTGCTTGAACTTCAGTTGTGTTATGAAGTCTATACGTATATCAATGTTGTCTGGGAAGTAGGCTTTCGCTTGTCTCATTAATTCAACAGCTTCTACTATCTTGCCTTTTCTGATATGCAATTTGCCAAGTTTCAACGGAAGTTCTTTATATTTGCCGTTCGGGTCATTATTGATTGCCTGTTCATATTCAAAAGCAGCTTCATCGAATTTATTCAATGATTCATACAGAGTTCCGAGTTTATATCTGGCTTCAAGATTGTGGTTATCCAAGTCGATAACGCTGTCGTAATACATAATTGCGGTATCGATATTGCCGGCTTTTTCAGCTTCAACAGCATTATTAAAGGCTTCATCAATTTCTGCATTACGTTGTGAAGCAGAAAGATTGGCAAAGAAATCTGTGGCGTCTGCAATACTTGGGTCTAAGTCTATTACCTTTTGGAACCAGATCTTAGCATTTTCTACATCGCCTTTGTCTCTGCACATAATACCAAGTTGGAGAACTGGATCAACTTCTGTATCAACAACTTCATGTGCTGCCTGATATTTTTCAATAGCTTCGTCAATCCAACCTTTTTCCTGGAATATTTTACCAAGCATATACAAGCCGGTGTAGTGGTCTGGGCACATTCCAAGCAATTCTTGAAGTTCGATTGAGGCTTCGTCTGGCTGGTTGGTTTTTAAATAAGCCTTAGCGAGGGTAATATATACTTCAAGTTCTTCAGGATTAATTTCCTTAGCTTTCTGTAATGCGTCAATAGCGGCTTGATAATTGTCAAGACTAAGCTGCAGTGAACCAAGTTCAAACCAGGCAACCTGATTGTTGGGCTGAATCTTAATGACGTTTTCATACTCAGTAATAGCATTTTTAGACATGCCTCTTTCTGAATATACTCTAGCTTGCTTAATGCCTTCGTTAGCCTGTTCGTCAGTCTTAATACCGACCAACTTGCCGTAGTATTCCTTAGCTTTGACGTGAAGAGGTTCAAGGTCTAAAACCTTTATAAATTCAGGCAAAGCCATATCGAATTTTTCCATATTATAATAAGCAACGCCTAATTCAAAATGAGCTTCTATGTGGTTAGGATCTAATTCTATAGCTGTTTTTATTTCAGTTAGACCAGATTCTATCATAGCTTCATCATTATAAGACTTGCCCATTCCAACAAAAATTTTGCCCAGTTCGACATGTGCGTCTGTGCTGTCGCTTTTTTCTGCAATTATATTCTTGAAGGTCATTGTGGCCTGGTCAATCATATTGCTAATCGCATAAACTTTACCCAACTGTATTTTTGCAGCATAATTCGTTGGATTATTCTTTATGAGATTATTGAGTTCCATGATGGCCATTTCCTGGTCACCAGACATTGCATAGGCTTCTGAAATGAGCGTGCTGATTTCGTCAGTATTCGGCTGAGTTTGTCTAGCTTCGACAAGAAGCTGTATAACCTGCTGATAATCGCCGCTGTCTTTGTAGAGCTTAGCTATTTCTAAAGTGATATCAGTATTTTGAGGTGCAACAACTCTTGCTTGACCAAGAACTTCAAGAGCTTCATCATACATCTGCTGGCTCTTATAGATTCTAGATATCTTGAGATAGAGATTAACATTTTCCGGTTCTTGCTGTCTGAGTTCTTCAAGTTCGTTGAGAGCTTCCTGTGGGCAGTTGCGGAACAGATAAATATCTATAAGCTTGTTAATAATTTCAGGTGAATTGTTGCTGAGTTCTTTGGCTTTAGAAAGGATATCCAGCCCTTCTTCTGATTCGCCTTCCTGAAGTAAGATACTGCCAAGTTCCAAATAAAGTCTTGGGTCTGATGCACCGAGAGATACAGCATTTCTAAGAGCTTCCATCTGATCCTGTGTCTTGCCCAGGTCTCTGTAAAGGTCGCTTAATGCCAGATTTGCCTTGAGGTCTTCAGGATTCATGCCAAGAATTATCTTGTATGATTGTATTGCTTCATCGTTCATGCCGCGTGATTTATATATATCTGCCAGCATGAGGTGAGGTCTTGTGTCGTTAGGATCAAGATTAAGAGCCTGTTGGAGAGCAGCCATAGCTTCAGTGATAAAACCAAGCTTGTTGTAAATAGTGCCTATTTTCAGATACCATTCAACATTTGGATCAATCTGGCAAAGTCTGTTGAGAGTGTTGATTGCATCCATGTCTTTGCCGGCTTTTACCTGGAGTTCCTGCAAATCAGTCAAGAGCTCTATGTTTTCAGGTTCAAATTCCAGTAAGTTATTGATGGCATCTATTTCTTCATTGACCATGCCTTTGCTTCTATAAATAAGTCTGAGTTCGCCTTTTATATCAGCTCTGTTGGGGTCTAATTCGAGAACTTTCATATAGTAGGCATTGGCTTCATCTACCATTGAGTTTTCTCTATAAGCACGAGCTAATGTTAATGCAAGTTCTGGGTCATCAGGACGCATTTCAAAAAGAGCTGTCAGATTATTTAAACATAAAGCAGGGTTGCCGCCTGCGGCTACTACTTCATATATTCTTTCAAGAATTTCATAGTTTTCCGGGTCGGCTTCCAAGGTTTTTTGGTAGAATTCTATAGACTTGTCTAATTCACCATTTGCTGCATACGAAGCAGCCAGGTTTTCCATTATTTCAGGTGAAGAAGTATCATATTGAGCTATAGCTTCAAATTCCTTTAATTGAAGGTCGTATTGCTCATGTTCCCCATAAAGATTGGCTAATTCATAACGTATTTCAAGCCAATCCGGTTTCATCTTAGCGATGGTTTCAAATTCTTTCTGTGCTTCATCAGGCATTTCTAAACGCTGATAAATTTTGGCACAGCGATAATATAATTCAATATTATCTTTATCTATTTCTTTTATAGACTGGTATTTTTCAAGAGCTTCTTCATATTTGCCCTTAGATTCAAGGTCTTTACCAAGTTTGAAATGAACTGCAGAGTCGTTCGGATTAAGATATTCGGCTTTCTTATATTCCATCATGGAATCATCATACTGACCGTTTAATTCGTAGGCTTCTGCCAATTCTATATGTAATTTGGCATTGTCTTGGTCTATTTCAACTGCTTTCTGGAACATCTGAATAGCGACTTCAATATTGCCTGAATTTATGCGAAGTCTTGCCATTTCTATAATAGCAGGAGAGTAGGATGGGTCTATTCTGATAGCTGCCTGAAAACACTTTTCGGCTTCTTTTTCTTTACCGCTATGAAGATTCAATAAACCGAGATTATATTGGAGTTCTTTATCATCAGGGCGCAATGAGGCGGCTTTTGTTAAAGCCATAATTGCCTTTTCTGTTTTCCCTTCTTTTAACAGCAAATCTCCCCATTTTTGGGTAGTTTCATAATCTGTTGGTGAAATTTTAACAATTTTTTCTAATGTAGATATGGCTTCTTGTTTATTGCCGCTTTGCAACTGGCAATCTGCAAGTAATTTAAGTATTGGAACGTGATCTGGCTTTTCTGCTAATGCCTTTTCTAAGGCAGCGCTGGCCTTTTCATAATTTTGCAGCTCCAAATAAGCCTGCCCTTTTTCTAAAAGGATTTCCCAGCGGTTAATCATTCACCTGTCTCCTATTTACAATCTCTGAATTATTATTACAAATCTTCTTCTTTGGCCATTAACTGGTCAGCTTTTTCCATCGCCTGAGCGTATTCTTCCTTCATGCCTAGAGCCTTATATGTCTTACCTAATATGAAGTAGACCATAGAAGTTGCTTCTGGGAATTCTGAAGCTTTTGTAAGCTCTTTAAGCGCTTCTTCGTAATTGCCGTGTTCAAAGTAGTCTTGACCGACGTTAAGCAGTACTTCGTAGTTTTCTTCCATCTGACCCTGAGCTTTTTTGAAGGATTCAGTAGCTTTGTCTTTTCTGTTAATGCCTTCATAAGCCTTAGCCAGTAAGAAGTGGGCTTCACCATTATCTGGAGTAATCTGAACAGCTCTTTCAAGAATTCCAACAGCTTCCTGGTGCATGCCATTATCTACATAAAGCTTACCTAATTCATAATAGACTTCTTTGTGGTTAGAATCAAGATTAATTACTTTCTTAAATTCTTCTATTGCATCACCAACTCTGAGCATTTTGTAGTATGCCTTACCAAGTTCAAAGTGGGCTTTGCTATTAGTAGGATAACGCATGACGGCTTTCTTGTAAAGTCTGACCATCTTGTCATAATTCTGAACTTCCCAGAAAATATTTCCAAGAGCATAGATACATTCAAGAAGATTTTCGTTAAGTGATAGGGCACGTTCGTAATATTCGATGGCTTCTTCTTTCTGGGAATTGCCTTCATAAGCTTCACCAAGTTCGAAGAAGAACAGAGCATTCTTTGGTGCTGCCTTAACAGCCTTAGAATAAAGCTCAATCATCTTTGTATAATTAGAAGTGCTCTTATACTGAGCTCCAAGTCTGTAAATAATGTTCAAATCGCCAGGCTTGAGTTCAAGAGCTTTTTCGAATGCTTTAACAGCACTTTCTTTGTCATCAAGTCTTTCACAGACTTCGCCGAGTTCTTTGTAGACTTCATAGCTTTCAGCATCCATTGAAATTGATTTTTCAAAGAATTCTTTGGCTTCTTTCCATTCTTCGTTGGCTGCATGAATCATACCCAGTTTCTGGTATGCATCAACGTAATCGTCTTGCAGTTCAAGAGTCTTTTCGAACATTGGAAGTGCATTCGGATAATCATTTCTGCTGTAATAGATGTCGCCAAGTTCATAGTAAATAATTGCACTTTCTGAATCAAGAGCAATTGATTTCTTGTATTCATCAATGGCTTCGTCTGTTTGTTCAATATCTCTCAAATGTCTTGCCAATTCGAGGTGAGCGCGTTTATTGCTCGGAGCCAGGCCTATAACTATTCTGAATTCAGAGATTGCATTGTCTGTAAGTCCCTGAGTTGAATAGATAATACCTAATTCAAAGTGAGCTGAAGAATTGCGCGGGTCTAGAGCGATAACTTTTCTGTAGGCTTCTACTGCTTCATCAATAATACCCTGGCTTGCATATGCTTTTGCAAGTTCAAGATTAACAGAAATATTATTAGGTTCAAGAGACAGAGCTTCTTTGAATTCAACAATGGCTTTGTCTACGCGGCCTTTGTTGATGTATGCCATTGCCAGTTCTCTGTGTGGAACAGGATTGGTGTTGGCAATCTGAATTGCTTTGCTGAAGTATTCGATTGCTTTATCGACGTTGCCCTGTTTGCTGTGAATAAGACCAATCTGAGTGACGATTTCTTCACTGTTAGGTTCAGCTTCAAGAGCAGATTCGAATTCGTGCAGAGCATCGGTAAGTCTGTTGAGATGGTCGTAATCTTTCCCAAGTTCAAAATGAATAATTGAATTGCCTGGGTCGATCTGCAGAACTTTGGCGTAGAATTTGGCTGAATCTTCCCATTTTTCCAGAGATGAATAGATTTTGCCAAGTCTGATGAGAGCATCTGTGCGTTCGTCGTTGATTTCTGTAACTTTGAGATATTCATCAAGAGCTTTTTCGAGCTGACCAAGATGATAATAGGTTTCAGCAAGTTTGAATCTGGCAGAATGATTGTTCGGATCAATTTCAACCAGGCGTCTGTAGCAGTTGCCTGCAAGGTCATAATTTTCCTTGAGATTATACAAATCACCAAGACTTGCCAAAGCATCAGAAAGCAACGGATCGATTTCAAGAGCTTTATTGAACTCTTCGATGGCTTTTTCTGTCTTTTCAATGCTCATATATACATCAGCCAGTTCAACGTGAGCCTGTGGAGCACTAGGCTTGATATTGATGGCATTGATGTAGGATTCGACAGAAAGTTCGAACTGGTTGCGGCTGTTGTAGATTCTAGCAACTTCAAGATGAGCTTCGAAAATGTCTGGTTTGATTTCTATTGCAGAATTCAATGCATCAAGAGCTTTTTCGCGCAAATCTCTAATGAGATAAATCTTGGCGAGAGACATCAGAGCATCTACGTGATCAGGTTTGAGTTCAACAACCTTCAGATATTCATCTTCTGCTTTATAAATCTGGTCTGTAGATTCGTAGAGTCTAGCCAGACTTTCATGTGCGGTGAGGTTCTGCGGGTCATAATCAAGAACCTTAGCGTATTCTGCTTCGGCTTCATTGAGTTGTGACAGATTTTCAAGAACGTTAGCGTATCTGAGAATAGCGTCAATGTAGTCAGGAGATTCATTAAGGATATCTTCCAAGACTTTAGAGGCTTCAATCCACTGATTAGCATTTACATAGAGACCAGCGAGGTCGAATTTCATCTTGATTGGGTCTTTAGACAGGCGGATAGCTATTTCTAGTTCTTCTACCGCTTCTTTAAATTGACCGTTTCTATGATGAATCATTCCAAGATAATAGTGGGCTTCAGCATTATCTTCTTCTAATTCAATAACTCTACTGAAGCGAATTTTAGCTGTTTCATCCTGGTGTTCTTCATAACAAATCTGACCAATTGCAAAATGGGCTTCAGTATAGTCGATATCAAGTTCAATTGCTTTGCGTAAGTTAGACAAAGCTTTTTCGTTTTCGCTGATTTCCTGATAAACTTTACCAAGTTCGTAGTAACCCTGAGCAAAGTTTGGATTAATTCTGATAACCTTTTGATAAAGTTTGACAGTTTCTTCCTTATTGCCTGAATCATGTTCTATTTCAGCCATGTTCAAGTAGGCAGGAATATAAGTCTTGTCTTTTTCAAGAGCTTTTTCAAAATAAGAGAAAGCTTGTTTTATATCACCCATGCGGTGATAAACATCGCCTGTTTCGAAATAGCCTCTTGGGTCTTCGCTGTCAAATTCAGTAACCATCTTACAAGCATCAAGAGCCTGTTCGTAGAGTGGAGTAGAGTCTTCCATTATGGTCAGGTAAGAGTTTTTCAAGCCC
>JAFXRA010000292.1 GCA_017526725.1 Candidatus Rifleibacteriota bacterium | reverse complement strand
TAGGAATACCCATTGGGAATTGGTCAGAATTACCTCTGAATATAGTATGGAAAACTTTATCGTTTTCATCAACTATTGTTGTAGTCTTACCGTCTACACTAGAGGCTGATTTCCAATTAGAATTTACAGTGCCGTCTTGTGGATTTCCTTGAGCATCAAGATACTTCACAGTCATCTTAGCAGTGGCATCACCGCAGTTATCACTGACATAGACTCTGAAGTCGCATTCAACGTTGTCTTCCATGTAGTTTGGACCAACACCGTTTTTAATTTGCTGCAACAAAACATTATCGTTAAACTTTTCAGTTATGTCGTCGCTAAGGAACTTCAAAGCTCTGTATCTTGTAGAACCAGTAGTTACACCATTGATATAACCATCGGCACGAGCCATATTAGGAACAGTATTCCAATCAGCTCTTAACAATGCATTGTTATAATCACCAAAATAGTTTTCACCATCTAAGTAATAAGAAGGTGCATTTTCTTGTTTATTGACATTTTTATCACTTCCCAAAACCTTGCTCGGGAAGTAACAAGAAGAATGATCTTTATAATTTACCAAGTAACCATAACCAATTGGCGGAATATTATCAATAACATTAAGAGCCACATTAAACAATTCATCGCGAACATAGTTACCAGAAGAATCTGTATAACTTATAAAGAATCTGTAAGGTCTGTAATTTGGAGTATTATTTGCATAACCATCAGGAACGATATTGTTTGTAGTATATCTTGGACTACTACCTTTACCGTTATCCTTTGTTCCTATAGGCAAATTAGGAACATTGAATTTATAGGTATTAGTAGATTTGAATTCTTCAGTTTTACCTCTTACTTCCTTAAATGTTGAATCTACAAATTCCAGATATACTTTATGCAATTGACTTCCATCTGGTTTGTTATGGTAATGGAAAGAATAAGTACTTGTATTTTCATCAAAGTTTCTTCCACTCATATCTTTCTTACCACTAAGATAGAGTTTATCGCCTCTGCCAAGAGTAACTCTGCCATTTACAGAAGCATCTGAAGAATCATTAGTGCGCCTTGTGGTTTCAAAAGAAATTCTTACATCTCTAGCAGCTTTACAGAACAAAGGCTTGAAATTGTAATTTGCACTAGGTTTATGATTTTTCTTAGCATCTGAAATCTGACCATCGACATTATATCCAGAACCAGGATTGTACTGAGCAAGAGCAGAATTTCCACTACAATATTCGTTACACTTAGTTCCACCGTAGTTGTATGCATAATTTTGAACATGTGTTGATAAGTTCAAACCCGCTGGTGTAATCTTCAAATCTTCCCAAGGACTGTTATCATTAATTGTGAAATTAATAAAGGCTGGATTCAAGAACTGTTTATTTGGTCCTTCACCAACAGTCAAGGGTTGACCTGTGATACCAAACAGATTGTTATGAGATGTTTTATCCCAAGCAACATCTGAAGGTTGAGAATCTATAATCAGAACTTCTGCTTCACCGGTAATTTCAAACCAGTTGGAAATAAACGGAGTTAAACGCTTAGGCATTCCATTTTCATAAGACCACATTTTATACTTATATTGTCTTCTCATGGTAATTCTAAGCTTTGCTTTCTTAGGATCTGTCGGAGGCAAATCACCTGCAGTTGTATAATAAACAAGATTCTTTACATCATTTACATTTCCTGGATTTGGAAGTGTAAATTTCTTTTCGAATTTTCCAGAAGAACCGGTTGTTGCGTCTCCACTACCATTCTTTTTATCAAATCTTAACGCAATAGTCTTCTTTTCTGTACCACCGCCATCACGGGGAACTTCATATTCAAGACTTGCTGAAACAAGAACAGAATCATCTGAAGCCCACTTTAATTCACCTGCATTATCCCTGAATTGAAATTCCGGGTCACCATTTACATAGAAAGGTGACTTAGGATTATTCTTCATTTCATTTCTAAGGAAAGTAAGGTCTATCATATTGGTCTGGGAAGCAACATTAATACGCCAGTTATAAACTTCACCAGCCTTAACGCCAAAGTAACCGAAACTTTTGTCAATGCCTTTCCAATAACTTGCATTAGTTATATAGTTGCTGGCATCCCAACCAGGAATATCGTCGCAGCGTTCGATAGCAGCAGTTTGATAAACAGGATCAGGATTTGGACCTTTTTCACCAATAGTTACTGGTTCCAAGGCTAAATAATCACCATCTGCTATGATTTTAGAATAATCCGGTTTATCTTTATATTTTTCTCTATCATCTTCATCAGTAGAAAATTCTATAGAACTATATGTCTTGTAGACTCCTTTGTATTCATCATAATAGAAAGGATCTATCATGAACTTCTTACCATCATAGGTAAAACTATTCTTAATTTCAGCTAGTCTTTCAGAAGCTTTCTGATGTGTTAAACTGTTCTTGTTTACAGGGTAAGCCCATTTATTGAAGTTTTTAACACCGTCATACTTGCCGTTTTCCATATCTACGATGTTGCCGCCGAATGGAACTTTATCATAGTTATACCAGTCATACTGAACACGGCATGTTATGATAAATTTACCGAAAACAGGAGAATAAATAGTATAACAGTTAGAGCCATCCAATGGTCTTCCTGATTGATCATATTTCGGCTCATCTGCTAATTCACAGACACAGTTACCGTATAAGTCCATAACCATCCAGGTTTTCCATTCATATCTAATACCATTTGGATGTTCTGAGCTATAAGATTCTCTATCCATAACTGAAGTAATGAAACCACCACGTCTTCCGTCACCATCCCAGTCTGGTCCATTATTCGGGTCTTGAGCATTGTGATATTCAGGAATAGGATAGTTTTCCACCATATAATAGTAAACTTTACTTCGATCAAGTTTATTAACCAATAAGCTACTATCCTGAGCAGTACTCTGACCATTGGGTTTTGGATATTTTGTAAATGGACCAATTATATCCAAATAAGAGTTATATCCGCTAAGAGAATAAATTCTTGGGGGAGTAGGAACGTTAATAACAGCTATTTTACAATGACCAGGATCGCTATCATTCAAATTCTGATAGGAGTTTTTATGAGCACAGTTCCCATTGTTTTTCTTTATATTGTTTCTCCAATTGCTGGTTGTTATACTTGGGTGATATTTGTTAATTACACTAACCCAACTACTGTTAGGCCAGCTCAAAGCTTTAAGCTCATTATAACAATCGGGACTTACCTGTGTCTGGAAAGAATAATAATCTATAGCAAATGTTCTGCCGCCTACTTTTCTTGGTGTATCATCTGAAATTTTCTTTTCAAAGACAACTTTACCAAATTCCTGCATTAATATTACGTTAATTGAAACATTTCCATTTTCATCATGAGAACGTTCACACATATGAACAGCATCAGTAGGTTTAAAATGCTGTTCTGCCTTGTAGGTTGAACGATTAGTGCTTGGGAAAGTAACTGCGAAATAAACTGAACCAAAACCATCTGCTTTAATATCATCTACTTCACAATGATTACCGTCACCACCCATTGAATCAATAGCTTTTTTTACATAGATGGTATCAAATCTTAAATTTGAAACGCCAGGATCTAGCTGAGTTGCCTGTCCACCAGTATCTTCACATTCAAATTTGTAAATAGCATTGTAACTCTTATCATAAGCGTAAACAATACCACCCTTCTGGTGCCACTGATTTGAAACCCCAACAGCACGAATATCCATATTAGCTGTTGAAACACCAGGCCAGCAAAGATTATACCAAAGTTTTATTGTATCAGAACCCATTATATAAACATAGTCCTGATTAGCATCCTTTAATGAAATACCAATCCATCTGGATCTATAGTCATCTGGAGTACCTCTGATATAGCCTTTATTTCTAGCAGTATATGTTCTTTTAGCAGCACCGTTTTCAGCAATAGATAATTCAGAATCACTGCCGTCATCTGCTCTTGCCAATGCATAAACTCTATCACCGCCGCCGCCAAGCATAGGAGGCTGCATAGCAATATCAACAGAAACCCCTGGAGCATCTGCTCTGCCTGAATCTGTTGCTGCCGCACAAGAGTCTAAGCATCCGTTAACAGATTCTCTTGTGGTATATTTTTCATATGAATAGGCAACTTCACCTTTTTTTACTCTGTTAGAAATAGAATAGGAAACATTATCTCCACCAGCGTTGTTTTTCCAATCCCATCTGAACCAATGGTGAACTACTTCATATTCTGTATCTACATAATTGAGATAACCACCGCTACTCATTTTTCTAGATTCATACCAAGTACCATTTGGAATTGAATACCAGTTTGCACCTGGATAAATATCTAACTTCAAACGATTATCTCTAGTATTTATTACTGGTAATTTATAACCTGCAGGAGGAGTTACCGGATTACCAGGATTTAATATCTTATAAGTACAAGATTTACCGTTCTTGTTATTCGGACAATAACGTGCACAATTATAACCATTAGAATATTTCAGAACGGCTCTAGAAGAAGCACCGCTATTTACAACTCTATATATATCTCTGTTCTTCTGGCTGGAACTTCTTGAATCGTGATGATGTAATGTCTGAGAGGTTCCTCCATCGGCTACTCTGTCGGTAATACCATCCATAACCTGTCTGTATATATTACCTGCTCTAACTCTAGGAGTAGGATCCGGAACTTCTTCTGTAAAAGTAAATATTGTTCTATTTAAATCTACGTTAAAATTATTCGTTGAATGTAAATCAGAACTTGGTATAACTAATTTGTTTAAATTGTATATACCTTTAACAGCATTATTTAAACGATAAATACCTCTATACTTACCAGTTTCACCAATAAGCATGTAACACTCGCCATTTCTGAGGTATTGCTCGTCCAAATCTGCTGCTGCTTTATGAGGAGTTGCCAAAGAGACAATAAAACCACTAGCAACAACAGCTAACAGCCAACTCGACCTTTTCATAAAAACCTCCTAACTATAAATAATAACAATAATAATTAATAAGATACAGCAGTATTTACAATAGCCTGAGTAATATTAGGATCAATTTTATAAGCCTTATATAAAGCCGTTAAAACTTCACCAGTTAAATCATACCCGCCCAGAATAATATCACTGTTAATCAAATCATTTCCTGCACTTTTAAAAATATAACCTCCATTATCTAACCAGGAAATAGTTAAATTATTCACAGATTCATAATAACCTCTCAAAGCATTGGGGTCTATATTTAAAGTAGCTTGTGTAGAACCTTTAACAATAGCTCTTAAAGAATTATTATTTGAAACGAAATTGTTTCCTTTTCCTTCATAATTACGCATTAACCTTTTAAACCCGGAATTCAGCACCACAGAAATTCCTTTTTGGTCTGCAATTCTTTTAATATAAGAAGTGGTTTCAGATATTATGGAGTCAAGCCTCTTGCTTGTTTCTTCAGGAGTACTATAACCATCCTTCAAATCAAATTGTGTCAACTTAAGCAATTGTTTTTCTATAACTTCTTTTTCTCCGTTTAACAAAGCTACTCTAGCAAAGTATTCTCTTTCTTCTTTATCTTTTTTCTTCAGATACTCAACTTCACGAAGAGCAGCAGGAGCTGTAGCTAAGCCCGCTATACTTTCTTCATAAGCACTGCTTATACTCTGCATCTTTTTCATAAATTTATTATCTTCATCTGTAATTCTTACTCTAATTTTTCTTATCTGAGTTTCTAATTTGTTGATTTCTTCCTGATTTGCTCTGTGTTCATTTTTAGCTTTTTGATCAGATACAGCGTCTCTCTGAACTAAAAAAGCATTAACTTCTGAATCATAATCAGCCATTGCAGGATGAAGTAGCAAAACAGCATGCATATTTACCTTTCCAATAGCCATATCTCCTCTTCTCTGAGCTTTAGCCTCTAAAGAGAAAAGAGAGAAAATCAACAACAGCAATAAAACAATTCTTCGGTTCATTCTTTGACCTCTTCTTTATATAGATGAATCTTAGCTGTAACAGACTCTTTAATTGAATACTTTGAATAAATCTTATTTATAATAAATGAATCTATTTTTTCTCCGCCATAAACAACTAATGGACAATTATCATCAAATACGACTTCCGTTAAAATAGGATCTTTTACCATTGAAAGATAATTCAAAACGGCTTCAGAAGTATTTTTTGTCAATATCATAGAATCTGATGCATAACCATCACACAACAATGAATACATTTCAGACTGATTAAACAGATTGAGCAATCTACCACTTTTTTCAGAATAGCTTTTACCATAAACATTTAGTCTTGGCAAAGAAACATTGATAACAGTTTCTATCTTATTACTCTTGGCATAATCAGATATCACAGATAAAACTTCTGATTTTATTTCGCTTAAAATCTTTTTGGTTTCTTCTAAATCTGTTAAATCACAATTAGCCTGCAAATATTCAAATTCTTC
>JAFXRA010000291.1 GCA_017526725.1 Candidatus Rifleibacteriota bacterium | reverse complement strand
TATTCCAACTAAGGTATCATCCTGGCTAAAATTGATTTTTTCTAAGTCTTTCTTACCACCTGATTTATCGTCTTCAGCACCTTCAATAGCATCTCTCAAAGCTTTGTCTCCGCCAGCGAAAATTCCAATTACCATATCTGACGGAACTCCAAAAGTAGGAGGACATTCAGAGGCATCTAAAACGCCAAGTCTCCCCGATGTTCCTGCACCAATGTAAACAAGGCGACCTCCTTTTGCCAAAGAAGCATAGGCATAATCAGAGGCCACGGCGATGCTGTCCTGACAGGCTTCAACGGCACGATGAACAGCTAAATCTTCTTGTATGAAACTTTTTACTGCATCTCGTGTACTGACCCTATCAATATACAGTGTACGAGGATTTCTAGTTTCTGTTAGTGCTTGTAAATTTTCTTTATCTGACATAATTTGCTTCCTTACTAAATTCTTTTAACATTTCAGAGGCTTCTTTGTTTGTACGAGAACAATAAAATAATGGTCCAAAATTCAGAGAAATATTTCTATCTTTCCAGATTAGCTGTACCCCTAGTTTTTCACATGAAACATTTAGAAGATTTTTAAATTCTTTCCAATTTTCCCATAAACCACCTGAACCGCAAAACTTTGGGTTTTTTAGATCAAGATAAGAGATAATCTCTTTTATAGAACTGCTAAGTTTTGTAATAGATTTGTTTATAATTTCAGAAGCATAAGGCTCACCTGATTCATAAGCAGTTATTAAATCTCTAGAATACTTGCCTAAGTAGTTCTGAATGGAAGGGGCTGAATAAATCTGGTTAAGCAGTTCCTCTCTTCCAATTAAACCATACTTTTGTTTAAAATCTTGAGCGTAGAAAAGTTGATTTTTGCTGCCTTCCATTCCCATCAAAACAGATTCCAGATATTTTTTGCCGAAAAAACTACCAGATGGTGTTTCATCAAAAAGATAGCCCCAGCCGCCAAGTCTGATTTGCTTTTTCCCATTGATACCAAAAAGAATTGAACCTGTGCCGTTTATAGACAATATTCCATCTTCTCCGTTCAAAAAGGCGGCATGATTGCATAAAAAATCTGGGTAAATCTCTATTTTATCAATAGAATTTGTTAATCTGGCAAAGGTGTTGATTACTCTGTTGGCTGTTTTGTCATTGCTTACACCTGCGGCTCCTATAAGCAAAGTTATTTTTGAATTAGTTTCGGACTTTATTTCTTTGATAATGTTTTTGCAAATTTTGAATAGGTTTTCGTCAGAAACGATTTTCAGATTGCATGAAGGCAATTCAAATTCTTTTGTTGTTTTATCAGAGTTTAAAATAACTCCGCTAAGGTGGGTTCCGCCCCAATCTATAGAAACGTAAGTTCGGTTCACTGGATTGCTCCTTTTCTCATGCCTTCAAGCATATATTTTGAGAAGAACAGGAATATTATTACCATCGGAACTGCTGAAAGGGTTGCGCCTGCCATTAATAGCCCGTAATCCATTGCCTGCTGGTCTTGTAGAGTTGATAAGCCAACTGACAGTGTGTAGTACTTTTCTGAATTAAGAGTAACCAACGGCCATAAAAAGGCATTCCATTCTGTAATAAAGGTAAAAATGGCAGAAGTTGCTAATATTGGTTTTGAAAGAGGAAAATAGATATCTGAATAGAGTTGAAATTCACTAGCTCCATCTATTCTTGCAGCTTCACACATTTGCACAGGAATCGAATCCATATACTGTCTTATCATGTAAACTCCGAATGGAGCAGCCATTGATGGAAGTATTACTGACCAGAGACTGTCTACTAGACCCCATTTAGCCATAAACAGGAAAAGAGGAAGCATGACAATCTGACCCGGAACCATCATAGCAGCTAATAGCAGCATAAACAGAGATTCTCTTCCCTTAAACTTGCCAACGGAAAAGCCGAAAGCAGCTAGAGAGTTGAATATTGTTTGAGCTATTGTTATGGCTGAGGCTACCAAAAACGAGTTTATGGCCCATCTTAAAATATGACCGGCACTTAAAAGCATTTTAAAATTTTCTAGAGAAAAAACACCATAGCGGGGTGGGGTAGAGCTTAAGGCTTTCTGAGATGTGAAGGCAGTTATGAGCATAAATACCAAGGGTCCGCAGGTTAGAATTAACCCTAGTGACAGCAGTATTATAGATATCTTCGAATAAAATTTATGTCTCATTTTATTTGGCTTTCAATCTCCATTGGTTTGTTCATTTGGCTGATTTATATTATTTGTTTCCTTAGATTTTTTTGATTTAGAAAACACTTTAACTAATAAGCTTATGAGCCAAATCCAGGCTGCTAGAAGAATAATAATTTGGGAAGCATACTCATACATTTTGTTTTTTCTATATTGCAAAATATCTTTTAAGCTTTCTGCAAATTCAGGTGATGGTTTTAATTTCTCAGGGTCCATTCCACCATGATATTCGCAATAAACATCATGCCCATTCATTTTATATTCGCATTTTTGTTCTGGCTTTTGTGTTTTTGCTTTTAAATAATTTTCTCTTATTAAAAGATTTTCTGTATCTTCATCATATTTATCTATCGCGGTTTTATGGTCCATGTTATACATTTCTATGGCATTCACAATAACACGTTGATTAGATAAACAAGCTTTATATCTAGCTTCAGTTCGTGATTTTGTAAGGGCTGAAGCCGTATCGCAAATACAGAATAATAATATAAATAAAATGATAACTGGTTTTAATAGTATATTCTTCATGCTAAGTATTCTGCCTCTTGATTTGTAAGTTTTCTTTGAATTAAGGTTATGACCATTATGGCTATGAACAGAATTAATGCCATAGCGGATGATAAGCCAAAGTCAAAATCTCTGAAGGCAGATGTATAAACTCTGTATACAACTACCTGAGTTGAAATGCCGGGGCCCCCGTCTGTAAGCATCATGACTTGAGCAAAAACTTGAAGAGCTGAAATTGTACCGGTAATCAGTAGAAAAGTTGTGGTGCTTTTAAGAAGCGGAACGGTAATATACCACCACTTCTTTATGGGGCCTGCTCCCTCAATATCTGCTGATTCATAAAGTGATGTAGGAATATTGCCCATAGCAGCTAAGTATATTAGCATTGCGCCACCGGGAGACTTTATTATTCCTGAGATCATAACTGACCAGAAGGCTACAGAAGGGTTAGTCAGCCAGCCTACAGGCTCGAATCCTAGAGTTGTTAGAACTGTGTTGAATAGGCCTAGTTCTGTATTGAACATATAGCGCCAAACCATTGTTAGAACAACAACAGAAGCAACACCTGGCAAATAGTAGGCAGCTCTGAAGAATGATTTTATTCTGCCTCTCATTCCATATATCATGCTGGCTATGATTAAGGCTGTTAAAGTGTTTGCAGGAACTACTATCAGAGTGTAAATGAAAGTGTTCCAGCAGGCTTTAGTAAACTTTGGGTCTTGGAAGGCTCTGACAAAGTTTTCTAACGTGGCGCCGCCTACTTCCCCGATTTTATAGTTTCTGAAAGCTAATAATAGAGCATCTGAAAGAGGGTAAAAAAGGAAAAGACCTATGATGGTTACCGCCGGAATCACCATTATCAGATGAGTCTGCCTTGATGCTAAAGCGAAGATAAATGCAAGGATAGAAATTATAGCAATACATTTAGCAAATAGACTGCTTTTTCTTATGTCATTACAGATAGAGCCGTTTTCAACAGATAAAATTCTGTTTATGTTTTCGCCCGTTTTTTCCATTCCTTCTTTTGCGGGTAGTTCTCCAAGAAGTATTCTCTGTATGTTTGCTTCAAACTCTTCGTCTATCTGCGGCCAGCGACTGTCGGGGTATACTGAACAGCCTTCCTGTAAGATGCCCCAAGCGGCTGACATGTGAGGATTTGAAGCATAAATATTTCCAGTCGCAGCTCTTGTTGGAAACTGAGTATATTTAACCAAATCTTTCTGATTTTCTGCGTTAGTCAGGTATTTAGCCAGATCCATAGCAAGTTTGACACGTTTCTTGTCTTTGTTTTTAAATACATATAATCCAGAAGTTCCTATGTATGAACGGCTTGGCTTGCTTAAGTTTTCGGTAGGAAAATGAACAACCTGAAAATCCATCTTAAACTTTGATTCTAAAGCTTTTATGCCCCAAAGACCAATGGCGGCAACTCCTAGACGATGATTTACGCCGAAAGCTGTCCATGTGTCGTTTGCCGTTTTACCGCCGCTGTCTGAAGGAATGAGTTTTTCGTCTATCAGGTGTTTTATCCAGTCTATACCCTTTATGAATTCTGGATTTGCACCAGCAAATTTACCTTCTTCGGTTATGATTTCGCCGCCAAAAGCCTGTAAAAAGGGAAGGTTTGCTGTTTCATCCTTTTGAAAGTAGATGCCTAATGGAAAATTAGCTGGTTTATCAGCCATATATCTCTTTAATTGCTGAAGCTTGTCTTCGAATTCTTTGATGGTCCAACGTCCATCATGTGGCAGTTCAACGCCGGCAGAGGCAAAGATTTCTTTGTTAATATACAGAAGCTGACCGCCCATATACCAAGGCCAGCCGTAGATTTTCCCTTTAACTTTAAATGCGTTTAATGCCCCTTGAAAATAGTCTTTTTTATCTTCTTCTGTAAGATATTCATCAATAGGTTCTATAAGATCTTCTTTTATAAAAAGCAGAGGGACAGTGCCAGGCGCTATATCAGGGTAGTTGCCGCTGATTGCTGCAATTTTAAGTTTTTCATGCCCTCGCTGCCAGGTTAGACGGGTTAATTCAACTTTTACTTCAGGGTGAAGATTTTCAAATTCTTTTATCTTGCGAGTTATCCAGGAAAATCGGTCTAATGATTTTTCGTCTTCGAGCCATCGGGGAAAATCCCAAATCTTTATAGATATTTTGTCATCATTACAAGCCTCAGCAAGAGCTGTGGCAATCCCATATTTGAATAGTATTATCACTAAAATAAATAATACTAAGCATATTCTTTTTTTATTCATTTTTTAACGCTTCTTATAAAATAAGTTTGCTTAGTATTATATAAGTTTAATGTTAAAGGTACAACTCTTTTTGCAGATTTATTTTTTTATTCCATATTTCTTCATATACCATATTTATTAAATCTCTGAGTTCAACCTCTGATATATTTATTCTTGCAGCAGTTTTAGAAATAATATTGTATTCGGTATCTGTTATTTGTCCATCTGCTGCGGCAATAATTATTAATATAATTAACAAATCTTTGTCTAATCTTATGTTTGATGTAGCTAAAGTATAACTAAACGGATCGCTTTTCATCTGCATTTCATTAATACAGCTCTGAATCTGTCTTTCAGTGATATTGTGAATTAACGCTATCTCTCTTATCGTTTGCATTTCTCTATGGTCTATTATATTGTCTGCCAGCATTATTGAAACGACAAACCTTAAAAGGTCTTTTTGTGAATATTTATTTAGGATTTCCTTGTTTATACTAAGAGAATTATATTTATTAAGAATTGTTTCTTTTTTATCCTCTTGCGGTTTTGGAGATGTATCATACTCTTTATTTGCTTTGGGTATAAAATAATCCAAATTATCATATGTTTTATCATAAGAATGATTGAAGAGGCTCTTAGTCTTAGAATCATAATCATTGGCTTCTTCTAACAGCATATTAGCAATAGAACCTTCGGAATCGTAAACATTATCAAGTATCCAATCTTTACTAACATCATTAGCCTTAGTATTGCAGAATTCACAAATGCTGCTGTTGTTATAGCTTTCTAATGCTCCGCAGTTTGGACAATGGGTTCCGCAGAATATTTTATTTATGTCTGTTACACAATTAATGTTTCTTTTTAATACGAATAATGTCTTTTTATGAAGGCTGACTCCATTATAATTCATGCAACCGTTCCATATTATTTCTGCAAGAAGAAGATGCATATTGCCTGACTTGGCAATGCCTTTAACTTCTATTGAATCAGTTCCAGCATTTTCAGTATTTGAAAAGATACTTTGTATTCTTTCTTCTAGAAAAAGTTTTGCAAATTC
>JAFXRA010000290.1 GCA_017526725.1 Candidatus Rifleibacteriota bacterium | reverse complement strand
ATGTAGAAATAGGTAATGATGGGAAAGTAAAAATCATTTTAAATGGTGCTACTGTTACTTCACTTAAATTTACTATGAATTCTACTTCTAGTTCTTATGGCTGCGTTAAAGGGAAAATTAAATTATCTGATGATTTTGCAGGAATGATAGACGCTGATTCGGATCTGTCATATATTGACAGATACCTGGTAAGATTAATTGGTTCATCTACTACGGAAACCTATTATAGCACTCAAACAAGAGCTGATTTCAAATGCTCTTCAGATCAAGATCAAAATGAAGTTGATTATAGTTTTGACAACATACCAGAAGGAACCTATTCGGTATTTGTAGATCCTGCAGGCAATGGTTTCTTCGGTTCTGTAGGCAATGTCGTAGTTACCGCAGGAAATACAACAAATGTTGAAGATGTAATAACTGTAACATTTGTAAAACCTGTATTTACAGCAAATCTTTCCTCTGACATTGTAAATATTATAGAAGTATATCCTTTTATGCTTGATAATTCGGAAGCAACAGAACCTTCTTCAAGTATTTCGATAACTGCAAGGAATATATCTTCAGAAATGAATATGACTACTTCAACAGAATATATTACTGGTAGTAAATTTGATTATCAGTTAATGACAGGTAATGGTGTTATACCTCAGAAATTAGAAATATCTATTACTAAAAGTTGGGAAGACAATACTGCTACTGGTTTAAGAGGGGCACTTACAGGAACTTATATTGTTGAAAACCAGGTAGATACAACTGATACCATAGGAAGTTTCATTGTAACTAGAGCAATGGGAACAGGCATTGAGGTTGCTGGAGCAACAGCTACAGAAATTGATATAGATACTGATATTATAAAGTATTCAGATAATTCTATTTCATGTATAGAAGCATACAATAATCAATATTATTATTATAAAAATAACACTACTATGGGTACTAATTTTACCTCTGTAAGAGTAAGCAGTGAAATAACTGAAGGGAGTTTATTACAGGATTCTATTGGACAATATGCTGTTTACAATGACTCTGATTCAGAAGCCGCTGCTAATTACAGTGAAAAATTATGTTTCCTCGATGGAGGAAACGAATCAAATACCCCAATAGTGATAGACAGATATTCAGATAACAATAATATTGCATATTATCAATACAGATCAGTTTCGATTGCTAAAAATTTGACTGATAAATATGTTGCTTATTGTCTTTACAAAGTAACGACTGCGGGCGGTGGTGGCGATAGTTTAATCAAACTCATAAATCTTTCTAATCCAAACAACAAGATTGATATAGCTACTTTTGATAATGGTGATTATTCGCCTAATTACGTAAGATTAAGTCTTTCTAAAGATGGTACTCCATATTTGCTTGTGTTACTGCAAAGGTCTCCAGATCATTATGCTACCATTCATATTTATAATTGCTCTAACCCCTCAAGTCCAATTGTGGACTGTGATTTAGATATAAAACTTGAAAAAGTTAGTGATTTTAGAGTCTTAGAAGATGGAAGTTTTTATGTTGAAATAAACGATTCTTGTTTCGATGATTATACTCCTGAAGGTTCTTACAGTAATTCATTCAGATTCCTGGCTAACTTTAACGATCCTGTTGAAGATTCTTGTCTAGCAAACAGAAAATACTGTTTTATGGATAAACAAGGTTTTATGTATAGATTAGATAAAGCTAATAAAGCAATTATAAAAACAACTTCTCTTGATGGGCAACCAATAGAAACCTATAAAGGATTTACAGGCGAAATTAATGAAGGTGGCCCAGTCTATAACCCAGTAAATGGTATAGTAGGGGTCAAAGAAGATGGTTCTACCCTCTATATTTGGTAGAATAAGGAGTTAATATGAAAAATACATCCTTTAAATATATATTTAGCTTAATGCTTGCATCTATTCTTTTCATGGTAGGCTGTGGTTCTTCAAACAACCCAGTTTCCCAAGGATACATTGATAGTGGAATAGTCAATGTAAGTGGTAATGTTCGCAATCTCACTGGGAACGGTAGTGTAAGTTTTTATACCCCAACAGCAGCAAGAAGTAGTTTGAATGTTACAACTTCTTTCAGAAGTTCTGTTGCTAATGATGGGGTTTATACTTTTAATACTGATGAAAATGGCAATTACTCTGGTCAGATTCCAGTAGGTGAATACTATGTAATCGCCCAAAACTCTGATGGAACAATGAAGTCGGTTTCTGCAAAACAAACTTTTAGCTCTGCCAGAGCAGCAGTAACACAAGATATTGAACTTACCAAAACAATAAATATAAGTGGTACTATTATTGCTGAAACTGATGAAGGTAAAAATGACGAAGGAGTTGTAGATGCCACTTTTGGCGTTATTGTTTATATAGAAGGATTGCCATTCATTTCAGTAACAGATTCTACCTGTTCTTTCAAATTTAATTCAGTCCCTTGCATAGAATCATCTGAAAATAATGAAAAATATACAATAACTTCAACGATAACATACAAAGATACAGTCTTAACTGCTTCAAAAGAATTAACTGCTTCTGATTTTAAAAGTGGTTCTGATATAACTAATTTGCAACTCTCTTTTGTATTAGATGATAATTCCTTTAATATTATTAAAGGATATGTATATGATACAGACGGTAAACCTATAGATAATCATTTAGTTGCTGCAATGGTAAGTTCAGGACAAATGTCATCAGCAGTTACTGATTCAAAAGGAATGTTTACCATTTTGGTAAGCAAGAAAGAAAGTGCTGCTCAAATCAGTGCTGATTTGATAAATTATACTTCTGTTTCAGATTTTACTAAGTCTTATACGCTAACCTATAATACTAATGGCATAGAAACAAATACCCCTCAAAGCATTCTTCTAACAGAAGATCTCGGAGAAGGATTTGCTTCTAATGGAAGTGAAACATTATTTATATATAAAAATAATAACAATAATTACGAATTATACAGGACAGAAAAGGTATACCTTCCATTAAATAAATATATTGTAAGTGATTTAGACGATGGTAATTACAGCTATATTATTGTAAGTCATGATTATGATCTAAGTTACAATGGATATAGCATGGGAACTTTTGAAGTTAAACAAGGAGAAGACCCACAAGAAATCTCATTTACTAAAAGAATATCTATTAATATGCCAGTAATAAGAATCTCTAGTGAAGGAGTTTACTCTTCTTACATTTGTTTAACTACTATTGAAAATAAAGAAGGAGCACAACCTTCTTATGAACCTCCAGAAGAAGTTACTGTTTTCTCTATAATAGAAGATGAATATGGAGATCAGAAATATACCAAACTAAATGCTGAATTGGATTATCAAGATGCTACAGTAGCAACTATTACTTTTGATGCACATATGTCACAAGGAATATATAAAGTTTATACTGGTTGTTCTGTTTCATACAATGGAATGGTCGCTACGATTACATCTGATCCATACACATACGTGAAACCCTGTGGATTTGAATGAATATCAGTGTTGGGTTTGGTATGTAATAAGAGTTACAAAGAAAAAGAAAGTCTTGCATTGTCAAAGATGTAAGTATAAAATATATTAACTCTAGCTTAAAGCCAACTGCTTAAAGCTTTGGGTTTATAATTAAAGGAGAAAAAAATGAAGAATAAAAGTTTAAAACTATTGTTTTGTTTAACGCTTTTATCTGTTCTTTTTATGATATTAGGTTGTGGAAGTGGAGGCAGTCAGTCTGTTCTTCAGCAGGAAAGTCCTGAAGCTGCTGTAATGAGAATATCTGATTCCTGGAGAACATCAACTACTTCTCCAACCGTTGTTGTAGATAATAATAACAGATTTATCAGACAGGCTAGAGTTCAGGATACAGATTCTGACAATACTTCCAGTTCAGGGAAGAATGTAATTTATTTAAAAGACTTATCAGGAAAAGAACCTTATAAATTAGAAGTTGTTAACGTTGAGAAAGGTGATAATGCTGCAACAGTAACCTGCAATTTCTATTATGAAAATGGTACTTTGGTAATTGTATTCAAGCTTGTATTTGAAGATGAAAAATGGTGGCTTGATGATGTGGAAATAACAGATAAAGCCTTTGAAAAAGGTGAAGCAGCCTATCTAGTTGAGCATTATTTATATAGTGGTGATCACCTTGATAAAATTGTTAGAGATGATTTGATAGTAGATAAGATTGACGCAAAAGTTGAAGCAATATCTAGAAATGATTTTGATAATTATCTTTTTATCTCTACAGATACTAGAAATATTGCAACAGGAACTGTTCTGGCTTCAGACGACAGTGCTTACCCGCTTACATTGAAATTATATTATAAAAAGCTGGCTGATTATACTGTAACTTGCTATTTCTTGGATGAATCTAATAATATTGTTTCTGAAAAAACAGAATCGATAGCCGGAAAGGGCTTTATTGGCGATACTATAAAAATTGAAGAAAAAGATTACAAGACTTTTGACGGTTATGAATTAATTGCTGAAATAATATCTGAAACAATTAAGAATATTACTGAAATTACACTTAAAGACGGTGAAGCTAATGAATTGAAATTCTATTATAAATTAGAAAAAGGTGATGAACCAGAAAAAGGTGATAAGATAACTGGTACTATTACTGATGAAGGTGGTCATGCAATAGCTGCTTCTATTCAGTTATTCAAAGTAAATGATGAAGGTAAAGCTGTTCCTGTAGAAAAGAACGGCGAGTCATGGATTATAAGAACAGAAGATGGTAAATATACATTTGAAGATTTGGAACAAGGTACCTATTTACTAGTAGTTTCTGCAAATGGTTATGAACCAAAAACTATAAAAGTATCTT
>JAFXRA010000026.1 GCA_017526725.1 Candidatus Rifleibacteriota bacterium | reverse complement strand
TGGCCAAGATGGGTTAGAGCCTTAGCAACTATTTGGGTATCAATAGACAGCAAACAAAGAGGCAAATTAGATATAGCCTGGACTTTAACTATACTTTTATTTGGGCCGTTACTGCTTCCATTTTATATAGCTAGCCGCCCATTTATGAAAGGTGAAAAAGAAATCGACTGCTATTTTTGGCGTCTTCTGAAAGCCTGTCATGATTTATTTATATTGATTCTGGGTTTGGCTTCTTCTGCTGTATTTGTAGAAAACATAACCACCCCTAAAAGCAGAGAACTTGCTGAAGTAAAAAGAACCGAAATCAAAGTCGGAAGTGTATTAGGCATTATTGCAATGTTCATATTAATTGGCTTGGAAAAATTCAGTTTTGATTTTATAAAGGATTATATAGAAAAGAAATTTTTCTCATGAATTCTTTTGAGCAAAAGCCCAAAAACATCTTTTGTTTTTACCCAAAAATTAACAGCAATTTATATCTATATTTTATAATTGCTGTTATTATTGTTTTTTCCTGCAGCTCCGTTTATGCAAAAAGGCTAAAATACGGCCCAGTTCAAGAGTTTGCAGGGCCAGGCGGCAGAGATTATAAACATCGCAGTTTTACAACCTGGGAATCAGGCATTTTCCCACATGAACGCTATATGGTCTTTGAGCCAGCAGAACCCACCCCAGAGAAAGCCGGTCTTGTTCTGCTTATTCATGATTTATTGAATCCATCACCCCTATCCTATATGGGGCAAATAAGGCATCTCTGCAGGAAAGGCTGGATAGTCCTCTTCCCTTATTATCAAGGAACAGACCAGCCGACCAAGCATTTCATGTTTAATATTATCAGGTCTACCAAAGATTATCTTTTAAAATCTTTCCAAAGAAACAAAATGCAAGCAGACCACACAAAATTTGCTATATTTGGTCACGGTGCCGGAGCAGTTCTAGCTGCAAACACAGCAGCAACCTACGACTATTTCGGATTGCCTGTTCCCAAAGTTCTGCTTATTTCTATGCCTAACAGAGATTACATAAAAATGCTTGATCTCAACGGCATCAGCCGTGAAACAAGAATGGCTGTAATAACTGGAGATAACGTCCCTGAAGAAGATGCAGTAGCTGCTAGCGAAATATTCTATACTGCAAAAAGAGTAAGAACAGCAAACAAGATTTTTATTTCCATTCAGTCAGATTATTATGGTCAGCCGCCTCTGATCGGCAACAGAGCTGCCGCATTAAGTCCTGAGTATCCGCCAAAGCATAAGGTAATACTCGAAAGAAGAAACGAATACATACATGCTTTCAAGAGCAAGCATCTAGCTCAATATATAAAAGCTGATGACATAGAAAATTTCGATTGGAAAGTTGATTTCAGAGTTTTTGATATGCTTTCAATCGCTGCTTTCAATTTAAACTCAGACTTAAAGCCAATGAAAACGTCTGAAGAATTTCGTTCGATGGGTTATTGGAGCGACGGAAGAAAAGTTAAGCCCCTTATTGTGACAGACAGGCCATAAGAGCCAAGCAAAGCTTGGCTACAAAAAGGCAAAGCCTTTTTGCTAGGGATTAGGGAGAAGGGTATAGGGAGTAGGGATTTGTTTAGCAAACGATAGTGTCTGCTCATTCTGAAGATGCTACCCCACGATAGTGGGGAAGCTTTAGAACAAGACTCTTCTCACACTTCTCACACTTCTCACACTTCTCACACTTCTCACGCTTCCAACAATTCGAATTCTTTGAACCTTGAACTCTTTGAACGATTCTAACAATTATAACAATTCCAACAACTCTCACAGATTGCGACAGCAATCGTCCCACGACAAAGTGTCCCACAGTGCAGTGTAACACTTCCAACTCTTCGAACATATTATTCTAGTAAAACAGCGGACAGTTGCTTGCTCAACCTTATTCTCCTCCGCGGTCTCTGCAAATTTCTGCCTTCGAATAATCTTCGAGTGCACGAGCCTTGTGCGGAGAATAAAAGGTCTCGCGTCTACTGTCCGCTGACAAATAAATACAGTGACTACCTAAAACCAAAAAGCACGCCAACAAGTGACGTGCCTTTTGATTTTCAGATTAAATATTTTCAGTTCTAAGTTGCCTGAAAACAGTCAACAGATAACCGATAACAGCTTTAAGCAGCTGCTTCTTCCTTAGGTTCTTCTTTTGCTTCTTCAGCTTTTTTGCAGCAAGCAATCTTAGTATAAATTACAGAACCAAGACAAGCGCCTACGATTGGAGCAACCCAGAAGAGCCAAAGCTGCTGAATAGCCCAGCCGCCTACAAAAACTGCAACAGCAGTGCTTCTTGCAGGATTTACAGAAGTATTAGTAACAGGAATACTGATAAGATGGATAAGAGTTAAGCAAAGACCGATTGCTATAGGAGCAAAGCCTTTTGGAGCTTTTTCATCAGTAGCGCCCATAATTACAAAGAGGAATACAGCAGTCATAACAACTTCAGTTATAAGAGCAGCACCCATATTGTAAGCCTGAGGAGAATGAGCACCATAACCGTTGCAGGCAAAACCAGAAGCTACAACATCAAAACCTGCTTTGCCAGAAGCTACAAAGAAAAGAATACCAGCAGCAGCCAAACCGCCAAGAACCTGAGAAATAATATAAGGAGCAAGTTCCTTACTATCAAAGCGGCCGCCGACAGCCAAACCGATAGAAACAGCAGGATTCAAATGACAGCCAGAAATGTGACCAATTGCAAAAGCCATTGTCATAACTGTAAGACCAAAAGCAAGTGAAACACCAGCCCAGGCAATACCAACATTAGGAACGCCAGCAGCAAGAACTGCGCTGCCGCAACCGCCTAATACAAGCCAAAAAGTTCCGATAAATTCGGCAACATATTTATTCATATAAACTCCTAATTTTTAATAATAAAAATTTTTGTGAAGTTATACTACTATTTTGATTTATAGTCAATATAGGTAGATATAAGACAAAAAATGGAGACATAAGAATTAAGAGAAAAGAGCGGAGAGCAACAGAGCGAAGCTTCGCTTGGAGTGGTAGGTGGTGATTGCTGCCGCAATCGTCTCACAGAGGCTTTTAAGCCTTGTCCCACTTTCCAAAGAGCTGTAAGGCTATAAACAATCACATCAACCATAACCCAAGAATAACAATACAGCCAAAAACAATAAAAACTATCATATTTTAATAAAAGTATGTTAGAATTAGCCGCAAAATAAATTGGAGGATAACATGAAACGTTGTTTTATATTTCTATTCTTATTCATTTCTGTTATAGCTCTCACTGGCTGCGGAGATAATCTCAGCAGAAAAGAATATACAATAGCTACAGGTTCAAAATCAGGTGTTTATTATCCTATAGGTGAAGCATTAAACGGCATTTTAAAAGAACAATACCCCGATGTAACTATAAAAGTTATTGAAACAGCTGGCAGCGTAGATAATATTCAAATGCTTAAAGAAGGCAAAGTAGATCTTGCTTTGGTTCAAAACGATATAGCATACTATGCATGCAACGGCGAAGCAATGTTTGAAGGAAACAAAGTCACTAATATTTCAGGTATTGCTACACTTTTCCCTGAAGTCATTCAATTTATAGTCAGAAAAGACAGCAATGTAAAAAACTTATCTGAACTAGCCGGGAAAAAAATAGCCATCGGCGGCAAGAATAGCGGAACAAGATATAATGTTGAACAGATATTAGGTGCTGCTGGTGTACTTGACAAAGTAACCTGCATCAACATTGACGTAAAAGAAGCTATCGAAAAGATAAAAACAAAAGACATAGACGGTTTTGTTTTCACAAGCGGTTTGCCTAATCCATCTATAGTAGAATTATCTAAATCAGTAGAAATAGTTCTGTTGCCAGTAGACTTAGAATTGATTCAAAAACTGATTAATAAGTATTCATTTTACTTCCCTTCAACAATTGCTCCAATGCAATATTCTGGTCAGACTCAGGAATTAAATGGTCTTGAAATTAATGCCATATTAGTATCTGGACCAACATTGAGCGAAGATGACCAGTATCTGTTAACAAAGCACCTGTTCAACAAACCAAATGAACTTGGCCAAGCTCACCCTCGTCTGAGCAAAATGACTAAGAACAGTTTGAGACAGCAAATGCCCATAACTCTAGGTAAAGGTGCTCATAAAGCACATATGGAAAGTGCTCAACAGTAAATTTAGATATAAGATATAAGATATA
>JAFXRA010000025.1 GCA_017526725.1 Candidatus Rifleibacteriota bacterium | reverse complement strand
TTATGGCACCTATTTTGGAATCAAGAAAGAATTTAAATCTCGTTATTATGGAACTTATTTAATAGAATATATAATGGAAGATGTAAGAAAAGACAGGCATTTATTCTTTAATGCATCAATGCTGGAAGATACTCCTGAAAACCAAGAAGAAAGAATGAAACGTAAAAAGTTCTATCATAGAATGGGTATTAATATTGCAAGATCTGGAATTATTTATAATGGAATAACTTACGATTTTTATTCTCTTAAAGAGCTTACTCCTGAAGAATTAGATATGTATATAGAATTATTCTCTGGTGACTTCAGTACTTTTAAGTGAGTAAAAAGCAAAAGATACTAAAATAACTAATGTTAAAATAAAATAAATAGTAAAACAGTTAAATTGGAGTTAATCAATGGATTACGAAATTTTAAATTACAATACAGATAAAGATAAAATAACAGAAAATGACTTAAATGACGTAGAAAATATTTATCAAGAGTCTTTTCCAGAAAATGAAAAAGACATGACGATAAAAGAGTTCATTGCAAAGTCAGAAAAAGATAACAGATTACAATTGCTTATAATGTATGCTGACCCTTTAGAAAATGGTAAAAAAGAAGTAGTTGCATTTGATTTGATAATCGTTGATAAAGAATTTGTTTACACAATCTTTCTTGGTTCAAAAAAACAGTATGGAATAAAAGGTTATGGAAGAAAATTAGGAACCTATGTCAGAGACGAATTGACCGGAGATAGATATTTCTTCTTTATTGCAGAAAAAATAGAAGATACTGCTGAAAATAAAGAAGAAAGAAGAAAACGCAAGCTCTTTTTCCATCGAAATAAATTGTTTGAAACAGGATGCGAAATTCATTTAGATGGAGTAAATTTTGAATTTTATTCAAAAGGTCAAATTCCTCATGAAGACTGTTTGCGGTTCAGTAAAATAGTGAAAGAAATATATTATAACTGAACTAGCTCTATATTTGTTAAAGAAGTGATTCTGTGATATTATAGTTTTTGCTGGGAGGGAAAGATCTATGGAATTAGCAAAAGTAGGAACAGAGGCTTTTATATTATTAGTTCTAGCGGCGATACTTTCTTTTGTCATACCGCTTTTAATAGCAATAGTCTGGAAAAAAAAGAAAAAAGAGCCTTTTTCAACAATACTTATCGGTGCTGCAACATTTTTACTTTTCGCATTGATTTTGGAAAAACCTATTCAGGCTTTGGTTATCTCTAAAAACTTTTCACTGGGCATATTCTTGAGTTCTCATCCACTTCTATTGGCTTTTATCATCGGATTGTTTCCTGGAATCTTCGAGGAAACAGGAAGATTATTAGCATTCAAGACTCTGTTAAAAAATCGAAAAAATAAAGAGACATCAATTTCTTATGGTATAGGGCATGGCTGTTTTGAAGTAATGGCGATTTCGGGGATTAACTATATTACTAGTATTTCCTTTGCTTGTATGATTAATTCCGGTGCTTTTGTAAATATAATAAATCAGCTTGCAGAGAAGGCCCCAGATCAGGTTGGAGCTTATTATACTCTGGCTGATCAAATTGCAAAATTCTCAATATTTCTTTTAGGAGCAGGAATTATCGAAAGAACTTTTGCTGTTTTGTTACAAATAGGCTTGTCAATTCTAGTTTTTTATGCCTGCAAGGATAAAAAGAAATTTTGGCTTTTCCCATTAGCAATAATTCTTCATACTTTAACCGATTTGTCTTTTGGTCTAAATTATGTTAAGGTTACAAACTTTTCTATTTTGGAATTAGAAATAATAATTGCAATTTTCGGCATTATTACTTTTTGTAGCGCTTATTTCCTACTTTATAAAAAAGATTCAGAAGAGCAAGTTCAGAATTTAGAGATGATAGCTGATAGAAAAGAAGATTGCTTGCAAACCAAGTTGGAAGAGTAATCCAACCATAGCATTTCTAAAATACCAAGAGCTATTAGCAAATATAACGTTTTTAGCTAATCTTTAGCTTTGGGTTTTGCGAATGAAGAGGCCACTTTGTTCCATTTCAGACAATGATTTTTCGTAGCCGCTGTTGTCGGTAGACTGGCCTTTTACCCATTTGCAGAAGTCATTCAAACCATCTTTTAATGAAATTTTAGGTGCGAAATTTAATAATTTTTCTGCTTTTGAAATATCTGCCTTATTATGAGCAATGTCGCCGACTCTGAAATCGCCTGTAATATTCAGTTTGCTCTGACTGTTGTATGCCTTTTTCAATATTTCAGCTATTTCTATAACAGTTGTATTAATACCGCTTCCAAGGTTAATGATTTCGCTGTTGCTTTTTGCATTTGATATAGAAGCGATTACGCCATCTGCTATATCTTTGACATGAACGAAATCACGGCTTTCAAGACCATCTTCAAAAATATTAACAGGTTTATTTTCCAGCATTAAAGTTGAGAAAATAGACAGAATGCCTGTATATGGGTTCTTTAAAGATTGCCCTGCACCATAGACGTTTTGGAATCTAAATATTGTGTAATCAATATTCATTGCAGGACAGAGAGTTTGGAGCATTTTTTCCTGTGAATATTTAGTGAAAGCATAAAGAGAGCAGGGGTTTACAATGCTATCTTCTGTTGTTGGAACTAATTCAAGTTTTTTGCCGCACTTGTGGCAATATAAATTGAAATCGCCTTTCAGCATAGTTTCGCGGCTACGTGAATTAGGATAAACCACTCCACAAGCAGGGCAGTTATATTTGCCTTCACCGTAAACAGACCTTGAAGAAGAGAGAATTATTTTCTTAACCTTAGATTCTTTGCCTAAGTTAGAAATAGCCTGGAACAGGTTAGAAGTGCCCATGATGTTTACTTCGTTGTATCTGTTAATCTGATACATAGACTGACCAGTGCCTGTTTCGGCAGCTAAATGAATAATATACTCATTATTTCCAACGGCTTTGCTGACGGTATCAAAATCTCTTACATCACCTTTTATAAAATTGCATTTATCTTTAATGCTGTTATAAAGATAGGATTCGTCAGAGTTTTTTCCATGTATTTGTTCTGACAAGATGTCGAGAACAGTTATGTTCCATTCTTTGGTATTATAGAGTTTATTAACTATTTCAGAACCAATAAAACCAGCACCACCAGTGATTAATATGTTTTTCATGATTATTATGCCTTGTAAGAATTATCTGATAGTATTTCTTTTATTTTATTGTCATTGCCCCAAACAGCTTTTGAGTCATATTCTCTATCAGGGAATGCGCCGTATTTAAGTTTTATTTTATAATTGTTTTCTTTTATGAAGCGTTCAACTCTGTCTGCCAGTTTTTCAGGTCTGCCAGAGCATATATTAATGATTCCATTGACTTTTGTCTGGCCAACTGCGGCTGCAACCTGTTTGCAAAAATCTTCATAATCTACAAAATCATATTGATTCTGGCCCATTGTAAACGGGAATTCTGTTTTCCCTTCTTTTTCGGCTGCGGTAATCTTTGAAAAAATAGAGTTGCCGAAACTGGAATTGCCTACTATGTAATAACCTCGCAACCATTGCCATTCTGCACCATTTTGTTTTGCTATCATTTGGAGATAATCTCTGAGAGCATTTTTTGCAATTCCATAGCAGCTTTGAGGATGACAGGGTGTTGATTCATTAATACTGCCTTCAAAAAAGCCTATTTCATGCATTGTTCCCATAACCGCAACTTTTTTGAGTCCGCTTTTAAGCATTTTCTGCAAAAATTGGCAGTGTTTGGGCAAATCATTGAAATGAGCATCAGAATTATGAACAAAACCGTCACGCCATGCTAGATGCAGTAAAGCATCAGGCTTGCCGAATTCTTCATAAGGGTTTTCGCTTTCAAACATATTGCAGACAATTCTTTCTGCTCTAGTATCTATGTTTTTATCAGCAAAATCACATGCTGTGACTTTGTGACCGTTATCTAAAATCGCTTTGACAATTCCTTGACCTAAATAGCCGTTTGCACCAGTAACTAGTATTTTCATTTTCTGCTCCGTTGTTTATGTAGCTATTATTATAGACAATATTATATTTTACTTCAAGGCAAATGTTGTGAGATGCAAGACCATAAATGGAGATTCAAGACCAAAGATGGAGATGCAAGACCATAAAATTGGAAATGGGACACGTTGTTGTGGGACGTTTCACTGTGGTAAATGTTATAATTGTTGGAAGAGTTGGAAGGGTGGGAAGAGTTGTAAGTGTTGTAAGTGTTAAAAGTGGAACGCTGCGCTGTGAGACACTTCGTTGTGGGATGTTTCACTGTGGTAATTGTTATAATTGTTGGAAGGGTTATTCTAAAGACCCTCTATAAAAGGGGAATGTCATTCGTAGAATGACTGGGGGATTTTTGATAAGTTAAATAATCAGTACAAAGTTAAGTCCGAAGACTGACCTACCATCAATCACTTACCACCTATCACCAATTATATATACCCAGTTTCGCCAAGAGCTTTATAGAGGTAGCCGTTAGCATTTGCTAGAATGCTTTTGGCTTTTTCCGCATCGACATCAAGCCGCGCCATAATAATCGCTACTTTTAAGTTGCCTTGAGCATCGATTAGCTTTGCTTCAGCTTCATAATTAGGAATTCTGCCTGCTTCCATAACAATTTTAAGAGCACGTTTCTTCAGCTTATTGTTGGTTGCTTTTACGTCTACCATCAGATTTTCATAGACTTTCCCAAGCTTAATCATGCTTATTGAGGAAATCATATTCAGAACCATTTTGCAGGCTGTTCCGCTTTTTAATCTGGTAGAGCCTGCGATTACTTCCGGGCCAACTGCAACGTTAATCAAAACATCTGCTTTGAATAAATCTCCGTAAGGGTTGCAGCATAGTAAAACGGTTTTTGCACCTAGACTTTAAGCATATTCCAATGCTACCACAACATAGGGGG
>JAFXRA010000289.1 GCA_017526725.1 Candidatus Rifleibacteriota bacterium | reverse complement strand
GCTACTTTTCTAGCTTCTAATATATCTTCTACTCCGCCGCTTTCATCCGGGCTTTGTTTTTGTTGTTCTTCAGTGCGCCACAACTGCATTGTTGCTCCTATTACTTCATAACCCTGTTCTTTCAAAAGATAGGCACAAACAGAAGAATCTACTCCGCCAGACATTCCTACTACTACTTTTTTCATTTTTATTACTCCCTGTATTTCAGGCCATATCATAACACATAATTCTAAATGTAAAAAGCCCGAACTTTAAAATCAAAGTTCGGGCTTTTTTAATATTAGACCCCGCGATTGCCGTGTAAAGGAAGAAATTGAACCCACTTTACAGTACGGTTGTCAGTCTGGCGGTTAACCAGGACTTCGTGGCAGGTTTTCCTACCCGTAAGCTCCCCTAGAAAACGCCTAGAAACTGATTCCCTTTAAGGAACAGGTGTCGGCTCAATTTGACCTGCACCATCACGCACAACGCAGGGAAAATCGTCTAAGTGTTTTTGTTTATTTCAAAGAACTATCTCTACTTAAACTCTAACAAATTTATCGGCCTTGTGGCAAGAGAAATTTAAATTTTTTTAATTTATTTTAACTCTTAGCTTCTGCAGCAACTTTTTTGAGCAATTCAGGAATATCTAATTTCTGTGGACATTTAGTTTTGCATGCCCCACAAGCTACGCAAACATCTGCGTTAGATTTTTCCATTTGACTATAATTTCTTTTAAACTGGTATTTTTTCTTCTCATCAATTTTATACTGATTATAATTACCGAACATTGTTGGGATATCAACACCAAAGGGACAAGGCATACAGTAACGACAAGCGGTACAAGGTATAGCAAGACTCTTTCTATATGCTGCAAGAGCAAGATTTAAGGTTTCTCTTTCTTTGTCGCTTAGTGGAACAAAAGGAGTGAAAGTCTTGATATTATCTTCAAGATGTTCGGGCAAAGTCATTCCAGAAAGAAGAATAAGAACATTGGGCAAAGAACCAACATATCTTAAAGCCCAGGAAGAAACACTAACCTTAGGATTAGCATTCTTCAATATTTCACAGGCTGTAGGATTAAGTGTAGATAAAGCTCCACCGCGAAGAGGTTCCATAATTATTGCTGGAATACCAGCTTTTTCTAGAATTTCATACTGTTCTTTAGATTTATAAAGTTCCCAATCAAGGTAATTCAACTGAATCTGGGCAAATTCCCATTCTTTATCGTTAACAATCTTCTGTAATACTTCTGGAGTATCGTGGAAAGAGAAACCAAGTTTGCGAATTTTCCCTTCCTTTTGCATTTTCTTTAAAAATTCGTAAGTACCGATACTCTTATGTTTTTCCCAAAGACTATCATTTAAAGCATGAACTAAGTAGAAATCAAAGTAAGGTGTCTTACATACTTCAAGCTGTTCATTGAAGATTTTTTCAACATTTTCTATAGTAGTTGCAGAATTCGGCGGCATTTTGTTGGCCAGATAGAAACTGTCTCTTGGATATTTGGAAAGAACATCACCGACAAATACCTGGCTCTTTCCACCATGGTACATGTAAGCAGTATCAAAATAGTTTAGGCCGGCTTCCATAGCACGGGCGACCATTTTTTCAGCGGTAGCATAGTCGATTCCATTTCCATCTTCAGTTCTTGGAAGTCTCATCATTCCAAAACCCAATAGAGGAACTGTTAAACCCGTATTCTTATAACTTCTTCTAGTAACTGCTTCTCCTTTGATTACATCTGAAGTTTTATTTCCATCAGGAGTTTCTTTTGCGGAAAGCTTTGCAATAGGACTAAGGGCTGCAACAGTTAATGTTGCTTTTAAAAATTCTCGTCTATTCATTTGTTCTTCCTTTTTCGGTAGTCTATTTTTTTATTATACAAAAAAAATAAAATTTTCATAAGAAATATAACGTAAAGTTTTTAAAAGATAGAAAGTTGAAAAATCAAAAAAGCGTAATTGAGAGAGACTGTGCGAAAAAACGAAATATGCTGAAAAATCAGTATTTATTTGTTTGTAGCCTACCCATTGTCATAAAAAGTATAGCGTATGGGCTTTAGCCCTGAAAGCTATACGTTTATGACAATGGGTAGGCTACTAGCACAATCTAATTTGAACTTAAATGTTAGAAAAAACTTGTTTATAAATTCTGCTGTGCTATAATTTCCTAAACGCTTTTACAAACACTATATTTTTTATAAAGGAAGTTTTTAATTATGTCAGAAATGAAAGTTCCAGTTGGTATAAGCAATCGTCACGTACACCTTACTCAAGAAGACCTTGAAAAACTCTTTGGTCCAGGCTACAAACTTACTGAAAAGAAGAAACTTTCTCAGCCAACTCAGTTTGCTGCTGAAGAATGTGTAACCCTTGTTGGCCCCAAAAGAAGCATTGAAAAAGTAAGAATTCTTGGTCCTCTACGCCCACAGACTCAGATTGAAATTTCAAGAACAGATATGTTCACTCTTGGTTTCAAAGATATACCTTTAAGAAACTCTGGCGATTTAGCTGGTACCCCAGGCATTAAGATTGTTGCTCCTAACGGCAACAGTATTGAACCCAAAGAAGGCTGCATTATTGCTGCTCGTCACCTTCACCTTACTGCTGAAGAAGCAAAGAATTTCGGTCTTAAAGACAAAGACGTTATTTCTATTAAAGCCGGTGGTCCAAAAGGCGTTATATTCAGCAATGTTCTTGTAAGATCTGGTGCAATGCATGCAATGGATTTCCATATTGATATGGATGATGCCAACTGCGCTGGCCTTAACAACGGCGACATGGTTGAAATCATAAAATAAGCAGTGTGTAGTAGACAAAAATAGTAATCAATATTAGATAATTAAGTGCTTAATTTGAATATATAGAGAATAGAGATAAGAGAAAAGAGATTAGAGGAATGTTTTAGTTAGCGAAGTATCGAATATTTTGAAATAATTGATAGCTTTGAGAAAAAAACAATTCCCTTATCTCTTATCTCTAAAAATTATGGATTGCCACGCAGTCTTCGACTGCTCGCAATGACGAAAACAAATAAAAAAGTTGGAAAGGAAATTCAATGAGTAGAGCAATTTGTATTGTATTAGACAGTGCTGGCGTTGCCCCAATGCCTGATCAGGCAAAATACGGAGATGTTGGAGCATGTACAATCCCTAATATAGCTAAGGCATCAAATGGTATTAATTTGCCAAATATGCAGAAAATGGGCCTTGGCAATTTGAATGATATCGTTGGCTGTCCAAAAGAAAAGAACACTATAGGTTCTTATGGTGTTATGATTGAACTTTCTCCAGGCAAAGACACAACAACTGGTCACTGGGAAATGATGGGCTATAAGCTGGAAAATCCTCTTCCCGTATTTCCAGATGGTTTTCCAAAGGAATTCATGGATAAATTTGAAGCTGCTATAGGCCGCAAATGCATTGGTAACTATGCTGCTTCAGGCACTGAAATCATCAAAGAACTTGGTGATGAACATGTTAAAACAGGTAAGCCAATAGTATATACATCAGCAGATTCAGTTTTCCAGATTGCTGCTCATGAAGAAGTTATTCCTTTACAGGAACTCTACAAAATATGCCAGACAGCTAGAGATTTATTGCAGCCTCCAACTCTCGGTGCAGCTCGTGTAATTGCTCGTCCTTTCATCGGTAAGAGCGGAGAATATACAAGAACACCAAATCGCCATGACTTCAGTCTTACTCCACAGGATAACGTTCTTGACCTTCTCAAGAGCAAAGGCATTCCAACCTATGGCGTAGGCAAGATTTATGATATCTTTGCCGGCAAAGGTGTTGAACCACACGTTACTACAAAAGGCAACGATGATGGCATGCAGAAAACTCTCGAAGCATTAGACAAAGTTAAAGACGGCTTTATCTTCACAAATCTTGTTGATACAGATATGAAGTATGGTCACAGAAGAGATGTTCCAGGTTATAAAAAGGCATTGGAAGACTTCGACAAGTGGCTTGGCGGTTTCATGACCAAACTTAACGAAGAT
>JAFXRA010000288.1 GCA_017526725.1 Candidatus Rifleibacteriota bacterium | reverse complement strand
TTATTTAAAAACAGGTGAAGTTACAAATGTTTCATTTTTATCTTTATATAAAAATAGTATTGAAGTAATATATGAAAAAGATAACTAATAGGATAGGTCAAGGAATGCTTAATAATTTTATAAAAAAATCGTCATCACTATTACTGGCCGGACTGTTCGGTTTGATGGCAGCAGCCGGTGCTGACGCTGCTCAGTTTGTAATATTCCATACTAGTGACGTTCACGGTGCTATAAATGCTCATGATGACCCAACTGCCAAGGGTGATTTTAAGGCTCAAATGGGCGGTTATGCCGTTTTAAAGAACCTTATCAATCAGACTAAGCAGAAAGCTGAATTTAAAGGCGCCCGCTTTATGTATTTTGACAGCGGTGACTTTTTCCAGGGAACGCCAATAGTAGACCGCACTAAAGGCGGTGTAATGATAGATTTATTGAATAATTTAGGTGCTAACGGCACCACATTAGGCAATCACGAATTTGACTATTCCTACGAAAATCTTCAAAAACAAATGAAAAACAAGAAGTTTCCTGTTCTTTGCTGTAATGCATTTGATAAACGAACAGGCGAACTGCTTCCCTTCGCTACCGAATATGCTGTTTTTGCTCATGATGGTATTAAAATAGGTGTTATAGGCGTAGATACACCAGAAACAAAATGGATATCATTTGAAAAGAATGTAGAAAATATAGAATTTAAAGATCCAGTTCCTATAGCTACTGAATTAGCTAAAAAACTTAAAAAGAACGGCTGTGATTTTGTAATTATGCTTTCACATCTTGGGTTGAACGCAGATGTAGAATTCCTAAAAAAAGCAGAAGGCATTGATTTGATTTTAGGCGGTCATACTCATGTAGTGAAAAAAGACTTTGTTTATGCCGGTCCAAAGAATACGCCAATAGTTCACAGCGGTTGTTCCTGCGAACATGCTTCTGTTGTGACTCTTGATATTGACGGAATCAACAAACCGAAAATGTCAGTTAACTCAGTTTCACTCTATCAGAAAGATATTGGTGAAGATACTTTTATTAAGAACCTTAGTGAAGATTATTTAAAAGATTTAAGATCTGAAATGACAAAGGTAATCTGCGATAATAAGGTAAATCTATATAGAGGTATTGCTGGCGGTAATTCTCCTGCTGGTTTTCTGGTTGCAGATGCCATGAGAACAATCGGCAAAGCTGATGTGGCTTTCTTGAATTTCGGCGGATGCAGAAGAAGCATTTATAAAGGCAAGATTACTGTAGAAGATATTTTCCTTGTTCAGCCTTTTGAAAATGCCATCGAAATCGTTCAAATGACTGGTGCTGAATTAAAGCATGTTTATGAACTTTGTCTTTCTGTTCCTGTTGTTAAGATTGGTCAAGATGACAAAACAGCAGCTATGGAACAGTTCAATACCGTTATAGATGGTTTGAGGCTTGAAGTTGGCGCTGGCTATGGTTTCTTGATTCCTTCCGGTGTAAAAATCTATTTTGACCTTACCAAACCAAGTATGCATCGTATTACAAAGATGGTAGACATTAACGGTAAGGAAATAGATGATAACAAAACCTATAAAGTTGCTTTTAATGACTTTTTGGTTGATGGCGGCGATGGTTTTGCTATTCTTAAGACATTCCCTAAGAAGGAAAAGACAGATATTCTTGTTAGAGATGCTGTAATCAGATATATTGAAGAACTTAAACTGATTGATAAGGTTCCTGAAAATAGAGTTTACAATGCTTCTTTGACAGAAAATCCACTTGAATAATGTCTAATAAAGCCTGGTTTCAAAATAGACTGAATGATCATTATCTGCTAAAATCAAGAGCAGATGCTTATCGTTCACGTGCCGCATATAAGCTTGAAGAACTAGACCAGAAGTATAAGCTTATTAAGCCAGGTGCAAAAATTCTTGATTTAGGTGCTGCACCTGGAAGTTGGTCCCAATATGCTCTACGCAAAACTGGCGGCAAAGCAAAGATTATTGCTATTGATCTGCTAGATATAGAACCAATCGAAAACGTTATTATAATTAAAGGTGACATACGAGACCCCGAAAATCAGGCTAAGATTTTAGAGTTAGCGCCAAAAGGTCTTGATTTTATTATGAGTGATATGGCACCAGACACAACTGGTGTGCATTACGCTGATACTGAAAATTCTGTAATGCTTGTTAATCTTGCATTAGACATAGCTGAAAAACTTCTTAAACCAAAGGGAAATTTTGTTGCCAAGGTTTTTGAAGGGGCAGAATATAATTCTTTGTTGAAGCGAACAAGAAGCATGTTTGACTTTGCTAAATCCTGTAATCCTAAGGCTTCATTAAACCGCAGCCGTGAGTTGTTTATGGTTGCTCAAGGTTTTAAAGGCGCACCAAAAGCTTAAAATTATTTAATTTAGCGTTAGAATTTATGAAATTACTTTTAGAACTTTTTTTATGCTTTTTTAAAATAGGGTTATTCACCTTTGGCGGCGGCTACGCAATGATTGCTCTTATAGAAAATGCCTGCGTAGAAGAAAAAAAATGGATTACCCACGATGAAATGATGAATGTTACTGTTATTGCTGAATCAACTCCGGGGCCTATAGCAATAAATTGTGCAACATTTGTAGGTTATAAGCAAAAAGGTTTCTGGGGCGCTATTGCTGCAACAATTGGTGTTGTTCTTCCTTCGCTAATAATAATTTACTTGATAGCTCTATATTTTAAATCCTTTTTAGAAGTAAAACTTATTGCAAATGCTTTTGAAGGCATAAAAGCTGCTGTTGGAATTATAATTATCGATGCCGGTTTGAATATGTATAAAAAAATGAAAGACAAAAGCTTTTTAACAGTTGCGATTTTAGTTGTTAATTTAATTCTTGTTTTGCTAGTCAGTTTTTTTGATTATAAGCTTTCAACTGTAGTCTTGATGCTTTCTTCTGGTTTTTTAACCTTAATAATATTTTCAATAAAACAAATATCAAATAAAAATGTAGAGGATTCCAAATGATACTGCTAGATTTATTCCTTGGTTTCCTTTATGTTGGATGCTTTTCTTTTGGAGGTGCTTACGCAGCTATTCCAATAATTAGAGATGTGGTTTTACACTATAACTGGATAAATGATGAAACTTTATCTTATATGATTGCTATAAGTGAAAGTACACCTGGTCCTGTAATGGTAAATTTAGCTACTTATATAGGAACAAACCAGGCTGGTTTTCTTGGGGCTTTTATTGCTACTTTTGCTGTTGTTCTCCCAGCTTTTTTAATAATAATAATAA
>JAFXRA010000287.1 GCA_017526725.1 Candidatus Rifleibacteriota bacterium | reverse complement strand
TGCCTCAATGAAGAATTATCGTCACTTATTCAGAATTCCATCTCAGGATGAGTATTCTGTTAATATTTATGTTAATGAACCTGGTAAGGAGCCTAAAAAGATAATGCAGTTGGCTTTGCCGGTTACAGCAGTTGATTTTGGTTCAAGGACTATAAGTCACTAGAAAGGAAAAATTATGGCAGAACAGCAGTCTGATAATAATAATCTTATTTCATGTCGTGTTTGCGGCGTTATAATGGTTAAAATAGCCAAGGATATATGTCCAAAGTGTTTTCAAAAAGAAGAAGAATTATTTGCAAAAATAAAGAATTTTTTGCGAGCTAATCCAGGGGCTTCTTTGGCACAGGTGGCTGAATATTGCGGCTGTACAGAAGATGCCGTTCATGCTTTTATAAAATCAGGAAGACTTGAAAGAGTTGGATTGAGAAGAATCGCACATCAGTGTGAACTTTGCAATGCCACAATATACGAAGGTGTAATGTGTGCTGATTGCAGAAAGAAATTAAAAGATCAAGTTAAACAGTTGAGAAGTTTATCTCCTCAGCAAAATTAAATCCTTTTAAGATAGAAAGTTGCATTGATTTAAACTCTATGCTAGACTATCTAACTTTAAGGTTATTGTCTAACATTGATATTTTGTGACGTTAAAAAGGGTATCTTGGCTGTCACAGCATATCTGTGTTAGTTTATATATTGTTGTTAAATGCACGTGTTAGGAGATCTATGATGCCAGAAGCCAACGGCGAGATTAGTAATGAATTTTTCAAAAAATTGAATCAGCAGATTGTTCAGAAAGATAATCTGATAAAACTGCTTCAATTACAGATTAGGAATTTAAAGAGCCAGATTGAAGCTGGAGAGGCTGATGCAGAAAAATCAGATGATTTACAACGAGTTTTAGAGCAGAAAAATTCTGAACTAGAAGGCTTACGTGGTGAATTAGAAGAACAGAAAAAACTTTGCGCTAGCATTGGAGCTGAAAAAGACGAACAGATTCGTTCTTTGAATGAAATGCTTGAACAAAGCAAAAATATGACTGTTGCTGAATATGCTGAAGATCCCAAGATTACAGAATTAGAAGAAAATATAAGAAAAATTCAAACTGATTACCAGAATGCCAAGGCAGAATTAGATACCCTCAAAATAGAAAATATAAGTCTTTCTGATTCCAATACTCAATTGAAAAATGAATTAGAAAGTTTTAAGACTGAATATGAACAGTCTGCTCAGAAAATTTCTGAATTAAATGGAATGTTGGAAGCTAAGCAGGCTGAACTTCAGATGACTTCTAATGAACTTAAAGCAAAGACCGCTGAGTTGGAATCTGTTCCAGATCAGCTTAATGCTAACGCAGAACAGGTTCAAAAAGCTTTGAAAGAAGCGAACGAACAGAATCAGGCTCAGCTTTCACAGGTTTCTTTGGAAGCTGAAGCTTATAAAAATCAGGTTTCAGAACTCACTCGAAAAGTTGAAGAACTTCAAATAGAATTAGCTGGCAAAGAACGTGGTCAGATTTCTTCCGATGAAGAATTGAAAAAGGCTAATGAAGCTTTGGTAGAAGCTAAGAATGAAATAGCCAGACTTGCTGGTGAAAATGATAAGGTTGAAGACTTAGAACAACAGATAGAAGTTCTTAAGAATGAAAAGCAAGAGTACACCGAAATAGCTATGAAGTTAACTGTAGCTGAAGGTGATGTGGAAAAACTAAACGAAGAACTGGAACGTGTTCGTTCTGAATTGGTTACTCAGACAAAAAAAGAAGAATATGTTCTTCAGATTTCTCAGTTACAGCAGACTGTCGTTGATAAAGAAGATGAAATTGCTGTTCTTCGTAAAGCTCTAGAAGCTAGATTGTCAGAAGGTTCTTCTGTCCCTCATGAAGCTGATGAATACGAATCTCTTACTCAGCAGGTTGCTGACCAGCTTTTAACCATTCAGAATTTTGATAAACAGTTGAAGATGGTTAGACATCAGCTTAACGAAAAAGAAACTGAACTTAATATTTTGAAGAACAAGATAGCTGAAGAAAAGGCTGTTGAAAAGACTGATGCTCCTATTAATTTTGATAATGGAGACATCATTGGCAGCTTTATCGATTTCTTTGACGGATTAGATACAGCTCTTTCCAAAAAGCAGGATCCAGAACTTCAAGCTTTGCATAAGAAGTTGATGGATAGGTTGATAATTCCTAACCAGATTAGCTATATGCCGGTAATTTCTGAAGAATATGATGTCAGCAAACATATTGCTACTGATTATTTTAGAAGTGATAGATTCCCGGAACGTTGTATCGTTTTTGAAGTCGAAAAAGGCTATAAAAAAGGCGATGCTGTTATTAAGAAATCAAAGGTATGGGTCGTTCAGAATCTCTTTAAGTGCAGTTCCTGCGGTGCTGAACAGACTAATCCTGAAAGCCGTTTCTGCCACCTTTGCGGTGCTAAGATTCTTGCTCCTAATGGTTTGCCAATAGATAGTCTGCCTGTTTTCGAACCAACAGCCATTACTTTTAATCGTTTCTCTGAAAGAATGCTTGAAAAAGGAAATCTTTCTAAGGCTAAGGAATATATTGAAGCCGGTTTGCAGCTTGATTCCAACTATGTTCCATTAATACTCAGCATGGCTGATGTCTTAATCTCTGAATCCAAGTTCCAGGAAGCAGTTGATTATTTGAAACAGGCTTACGACTTGAAACCAGACGAAAGAACAAAACTTAAGATTCAGAATCTTGAAACCAAGCTTAATATATTCTCTCAGGCCAAGAATCTTAAACTCAGCTCTGATGAATTTGATAAGTTACTGCATATTATACAGAAATAATCTACAACAAATATTGAAGGTTTTTACTTATGTCCGACAATGAACAGAAACTATTATCTAAGGCTTATGAACCAGTAGATGTTGAAAATAACATCTATGCTAAATGGCAGGAAAACGGTTGTTTTCACGCCCATGAAGATTCTAAAAAAGAAAAATACTCTATAGTAATTCCTCCGCCAAATGTTACTGGTATGCTCACAATGGGGCATATTCTCAACAATACTCTGCAGGATATTTTAATCCGTTATCATCGTATGCTTGGTTTTGAAGCCATGTGGCTTCCAGGCACTGACCATGCTGGTATTGCAACTCAGAATGTTGTTGAAAAGGCTCTTGCAAAAGAAAAACTAACAAGACACGATTTAGGCCGCGAAAAGTTTGTTAACAGAGTTTGGGAATGGAAAGAAAAATACGGCGGAATCATTTTGAAGCAGCTTCGTAAGCTTGGCTGTTCCTGCGACTGGGATAGAGAACGCTTTACTATGGATGAAGGCTTGAGCAAAGCTGTTCAGAATACTTTTATTAAACTTTATAACGATGGTTTAATCTATAAGGGCAAATATATCATCAACTGGTGTCCCCGCTGTAGAACGGCACTTTCTGACGAAGAAAAAATTCCAGAAGATACCAATGGTCATCTTTGGTATATGCATTACCCCTGTAAAGACGGTAACGGCGCTATTCAAATTGCTACTACTCGTCCATAAACCCTGTTAGGCGATACTGCTGTAGCTGTTAATCCATCTGATGAACGTTTCAAAGACATGATTGGCAAAACAGTTGTGGTTCCTTTTGTAAATCGCGAAATACCAGTTATTGCTGACGATTACGTTGATAAAGCTTTTGGTACTGGTGCTGTTAAGATTACTCCAGCCCATGACCCCAATGACTTTGAAGTTGGCCGCCGTCATAATCTAGCTCAGATTATTGTTATGGATGAAACTGGCGTTATGAATGAAAATGCTGCTGAATTCAAGGGCATGGATAGATTTGAATGCAGAGAAGCTATTGTTAAACGCCTTGAAGAAATGGGGCTTCTAGACAAAATAGAAGACCATCAGTTGGCCGTTGGTCACTGCGAACGTTGTAAAACAATTATTGAACCCTATCTTTCTGATCAGTGGTTCGTTAAGATGAAACCTCTAGCTGTTAAAGCAATTGAAGCTTATAAAAACGGCACTTTACGTTTTACGCCTGCCAGATGGGGTTCTGTCTACCTGCATTGGATGGAAAACATCCGTGACTGGTGTATCAGCCGTCAACTCTGGTGGGGTCATAGAATTCCCGCTTATACTTGCAGTCACTGCGGTGAAGTAATGGTTGCTGCAGAACAGCCGGCAAAATGTTCTAAATGTGGTGCAACCGAAGGAATCAATCAGGATTCAGATGTTCTTGATACTTGGTTCTCTTCTTGGTTGTGGCCTTTCTCAACCATGGGCTGGCCAGAAGAAACTGAAACTTTAAAGAAATTCTATCCTACAGATACACTTGTAACTGGTCCAGATATTATTTTCTTCTGGGTTGCAAGAATGGTTATGTCTGGCTATTATTTCCTTGATAAATGTCCTTTCCACGATGTTTATTTTACAAGCATCGTCAGAGATATGAAGGGACGCAAGATGAGCAAATCTCTTGGCAATAGCCCAGATCCGTTAGACATTATAGCTAAATATGGTGCTGACGCTCTTAGATATACAATTGTATCTCTTGCGCCTGTTGGACAAGACATTCGCTTTGCAGAAAATAAAGTCGAAATAGGCAGAAACTTTGCCAATAAGCTTTGGAACGCTTCTCGTTTCGTTTTGATGAATCTGGAAGGTGCTGATGTAAGCATTAAGAACAAACTTCCTGATACCAGCAAATTGAGCGAAGTTGATAGATGGATAATTTCTAGAATGAACTATACCGTTGATCAGGTTAGAAGCCTGCTTGTTGAAGGTAATTTCAGATTCAACGATGCTTTGAAAGCTGTTTATGAATTTATTTGGAATGACTTCTGCGACTGGTATATAGAAATGAGCAAATCTGTATTGTTCGGACAGGATGCAGAAAGAAAAGCTAATGTTCAGCAAGTTCTTCTTAGCTGTCTTGACACCGCTCTCAGAGTTTTGCATCCATTTATGCCGTTTGTTACAGAAGAAATCTGGCAGAAATTGCCTGGCAGTGAAGGTTTCTTAATGCAGGCCTCTTTCCCGACAGCTGACAAGAACTTGATTGACGCTTCATTAGAAGCAGAAATCAGTGAATTGATGGAAGCAGTCAGAGTAATCAGAAACATGAGAGCTTCTGCAAATATTTCTCCGGCTAAAAAGCTGACTGTTAGAGTTATTGATAATGGAAAACTTGGCAGTGCTTACACAAAACAAGTTCAGATGATTTCTGCATTAGCAGGTGTAGAAAAGTTTGAAATTGTTGATAAAAAACCTGTTGGTCACTTGGTTGGTCTTGCTGGATCTACTGAAGTTTGCATTGATTTGGCTGGTGTAATTGATATAGCTGTTGAACTTGCCCGTGTTACTAAAGAAATAGAAAACACAGAAAAGAACAGAGCTAAAATTGCATTCAAGCTTGATAATGAAAATTTTGTAAATAAAGCACCTGCTGAAGTGGTCGAAAGAATAAGAACAGATGTTGCCGGATATGATCAGCAGCTTGAAAAACTCAATGAATACAAGAAAGAGCTTGAAAGTATCTGATGACAATAGTTTTGATGAGAAAGGAGTCTTTGCTTATCAAAATTAGACAAGGGTTTGTAAATGGATAAAGACTTTTATCTAAGCTTGCAGGATGTGGGAGACTTAATATTCAGAGCCTCCCAGCGCTATCTTTTCCGTAATAAGGAAGATTATGGAATGGATGTTTCCATACAGGCGAGTCCTTTACAAGAATCTCTAATTTTGAGACTGCAGGATTATTCTCATCTGTTGGTAAAAGTGTTTCCTCATAAGAATTTTTCTCAGCAGTTTGTATACCGTATAGAGGTATACAAAACCAGAGAAGGGGAAATGCGTGGTGTTAAAATTGCTTTTCTTGAAGCTACTCGGCAAGATTCTTCTGTGATGGAAATACAAAAGTTTGTAGAACATTTTCTTTCACAATTAGGTTTCTAATTATTATTTGGAGGGCGTTATGAAGGGTGTAATAGAATCTAAAAAAGGTGATTATTTCCGCTGTCTATTGGAAAATGGAGATATTTTGAATTTGCATTCTTCTGAAATTGCTTCAGATACTAAAGTTGGAGACTTTATTCTTGTTAGCTTATCCAAAGAAGCATCTCAAGAAAATAAATAGTTTATTGCTGAGAGAAGATTTTGATGAAGAAATATTGGCTGATAATAATAATACTAATAAGTTTGGTTGATTGTTCTTTTGCTCAGACTTCAAAATCTAAACTAGAATCTGATAACGTTTATCAACTTCTTCTTCAAAAGGCTTTGAAGGCTGAAAAAAATGGCAATTTAGATGAAGCCGTAGCTAGTTATGAAGAAGCATATGAACATTCTAATAATGTTCTTCCTCTTTTAAATATTGCAATTCTTTATTCAAATAATAATAACCCTTATTTGGCAGAAAAAAGCCTGAATAGAATTCCTATTGATAAATTGCCTGATATGGGTAAAGCAGAAGTCCTTTATATTAAGGGCAAGGTTCATATTGCGAAAAAGGAGTTTGAATTAGCAGCAAACGATTTTTTGCAAGCTTTAGGTTTAAATAAGAATAAAAACTCTGCCAGAGTTAAATTAGCCTTGATTAATCTGTTGATGGGTATGAGCTCAAGAGCAGAAGAATTATTAGGTAACAAAGACGATAGTTTTTCTGAAGATAATGGCTATTCTTTCGAAGATCTCAGAATGTGTCTTGCTATTGATATGCATAACGCAAATTTTGGGAGAGCTTACAGTACTTGTGAGATAATCGGTAAGAAAAACATTGATAATAATCCAGAATCTAGTTTTCTTGAATTGTTAACAAATCAGCCATTTTTTATGTTTATAAGCTTTTTGCCGTTATTCTTAGGCAGATTGCTTTCTATATTTTATTTTATATTGTTATTTACCGCATTAGGATTCATTGCTTCTGCTTTAGGGAAGAAAACTACCTTCTGGCATATATTTATCTTTGTAATTGCTGGGGTTGGTTTATTGCTGTTTTCTCAGATTTATTGCATCAAAGATGTATATAAAGCATTATTGTCTGGTGATGGGTATATTTATGACGGAATGTGGATTATGCCCAAGATGGTTATTGCTAGTCATTTGATTGCCTTAGCACTTTTCCTGATTTTCCCATGTTTCAGATTTCTTAAGGAAAATATGCGCCCTGCAAGCTATGAATTATTGGGTCTGTGGCTCTTCTGTTTCTTCTTCGGAATATTTGTTCTCACTTTCCAGAGTAATATGGAAGTAATGCCAAGATTTGTCTTTATAATGATAGGTTTGTTCTGCAGCCTGCTTTCTGGCTTAATTATGCCCTTTGGAAAACTGATGCTCTATAAGTTTGCTCAAACTGTAGGCATTT
>JAFXRA010000286.1 GCA_017526725.1 Candidatus Rifleibacteriota bacterium | reverse complement strand
TAGATGTTAATCTCAACCAAATGGCTTCTACATCAAATGGATACAAATCTCCTTTTACAGTTGCTTTTGTTGTTGTAGTAAAAAACCAGCCATGAATTTTTCCACCGTCCGGAGTATCTTTTTCATAGGTATCTGTTATTTCTGTGGCATTTGCATCTGAGAATAAAAAGCCTTCTTTTACTTTACCAACTTGGTTTTTAGATAATTTTTGCCATAAGAAACCAGTGAAATTTACCTTAGTGCTGGAAACCAGTTCAATATCTTTAATATAAACTCCGACTTTAACTCTTTTTATTGGGTTTTTATCCATTTGGATAAGAGTCTGGTCATACTGATCTAAGAAACCTTTAATAATATTATTATTAGTCAAAGCTATTTCATCAGGATATTCATAGTCTTTTCTTAAATTGGAATTTATACATAATAGGCAGGTTCCTAATGCTAGAATTACTGAAACTAAAGAAGTTGAATACCAAAGCTTATTCTCAATAGTCTTAGGGAAAAGGAATCCTGGATAGCCGATTAATATGGTTAAAGCTAATATAAATAAAGTTGTTGCAATAAAAAGGTTCTTCTTTTCCCTTATAGTATGCATTATAATGCTATCTTTTAAAACAATTACAGCTAAGAACCATTTTGAATTAGGTATTTTTTCTATAAAGCAATAAAGGTCTTCTTGGCTTTTTTCTGAAAAAATTTCAAATTTAGCAGATTCATATTGTGAGATAACCTCAGCAAAATTATTCAGCTCTTTACAATAACTTGATGAAGCTATATCTACTTCTACATTAATATCTAATAGATTATTAGATATTTTATATTTTTTCTCATTATTTATAGTAAAAGCATAAGAATTATCTGCGATATTAAGAGAAGCAAGAAAGTTTTTAAAAGTTTTTCCGCCTTCTTCAACTATTTGATTTAGATTAGGTTGGGTAACGGCTTTTTTTAGCTTTTCGCGAGTTGAGTTCAGAAACTCTGTTTCTACATTCTGCTGATAATTTAATGTTTTTCTTAGAAATACAATACCAAAGCCAACAAAAGTGACTATTAGTATAATTGCTATAGAATTAATTAATATTTTTATTTTAGGGTTCATAATTTAAGGTGTTGGAACATACTTTCTTACGAATGAATTTGTTGTAATAAAGAAGCAATCTTTGTCGTCTAGGGCTAAACCGTAAACATCAGAATCTACATCAATTGTGCAGATATGACCACCTAAAACTCCTGTGTTTTGAGTATCTAGTTTTTGAATTCTATTGTTGCCATAATCTACAACATATAAACAATTTGAATTATCAATATCTAAGTAAGCTGGAGCTATAAATTGACATGGAGAACTGCCTGAATCTCCTTCTGATTTTTCATCTGCTTCATGCCAGCCGCCAGCTTCTTGACCTTTAGCTAACCCAAACCATCCTTCAAACTGATTGTTTGCATCATATTTGCAAACTCGGTGATTGCCAGCATCACAAACATATAAGTTGTCATTAGAGTCAACAACTAATCCCATAGGTTCTTTCAATTCAGATTGTCCGATAGAAAATAAATATTCTCCAGATTTATTGAACTTGAGAACTAAGTTATTATCTAAATCGCTGACAAATATATTGCCGTTTGAGTCGCAGGCAAGTCTTTGAGGTGATTTAAACTGACCTGTTCCGCTGCCACCTGTGCCGAAACTTTTGGCTTCACTGCCATCTGAAGGGAACATGACTAATCTTTTGTTGCCTGTATCTGCTACCCAAATATTGTCTTCTTTGTCTAGTAAAACATCAGATGGATTAAGAAGCTGACCTGCTCCATAGCCTTTGGAACCTATCTTTTTTTCGAAGGTTCCATAAGTGTCGAATTTAGAAATAGAACAATCGCTGGTATCTACTATGTAAATAGAATCTTTATCTTTGTTTAATGATATTCCTAAGAAACTGACATTAACACCTGAAATTTCTGGTTTCTGCTGACTGACAAAATTACCAGTTTTACTGATAATCTGCATTCTGTGATTTTCACTGTCTGCAATATACATATTCGTATCAAACAGCTTCAGGTCGGAAGGTGCCATAAATTGAAAAGTTCCGTTTCCTTCTTCCCCCAAGATCTGGCTAGTTATATTGGTTAAATGGATTTTTTGAATATCGTTTCTGACAGAATCGGCCACATAAAGGTATGTACCATCACAGGCCACAGAAGTTGGGGCTTCAAAGCCCAAATCATTATCGCTGCTTTCACCAAATTCATTTCCATCTGCATGTTTGCCGTTGGAACCATTATAAGAACCATACCAGCAATTAAACTTATATTCTTTGTTCCCACTGGAATCAGAACTGATGTTGAATTGTTGAACTCGGTAATTGTCTTTGTCTGCAACAAAAATTGCTGTTTCTGTGGGGTTCAGACAAACTCCACAAGGACTTGAAAACTGTCCGTTTCCTATGCCTGTGGTACCGAATGAGCCAATGCAAACAAGGCTTTCATCAAATATGACTATTTTATCTGCGCCGGAATCTGCTACATAAATATTGCCTGTCGATGGACTAATGCAGATTCCCATAGGCGAACCGTTAAAAACATAGCTTGATTTTTGAGCTATGGTACCGTCAACAAGTTTAATAATGGTTTTGTTCTCCCAATCAGAAAGAATGATGTCTCCATCACTAGTTAACGCACCTGTATAAGGCTTGTAAATATTTGTTGCATCAGTTGTTAGAATATAGTTGTATTCATTGTTTTCGAGATACCAGAGCCTGTTATTTTCTGGGTCACAGAGGTATATCAAATCATTGTCTTTTACTATTACACCTGTGATAAGGGATTTTGATACATCTATTTTATCGCTGAATCGGGCAGATTCAAGTTCTGAATAGCCGTTTGGAGGAATAACAGTGAAAATTGGGCCCTGTATTTCGTAATCATTGATTTTTAGAATAATGTTGCCGGTCTGAGCTTTTGAAGGCAGATAGACTTCTATTTCATTAT
>JAFXRA010000285.1 GCA_017526725.1 Candidatus Rifleibacteriota bacterium | reverse complement strand
GAGATTCTGTTATTCCGTTTTTACGTGTATTTGCCAAAGCTTTAGCAAAAGTAACAGCATCTTCATATTTAATATATTGCTGTTCTGCATGTATAGAAAAAGATGAACAAACAGGTATTATTTGAACCGATTTATCAGAATATACAAAATAGTAGGTATTGTTGTTAATATACTTTTTCTCAAAATATTCACTGATTATACCTAAGTTAAACCAATACTCAGCTAATTTATCGTTTACGACCAGAATATTCTGTTCTGAATTACCAGTGAAAATCTGCCAATCTTGCCCAGCAAAACGCGTATTCATCAAAACAAGATTATCTTTTATTAAATAATTTCTAGGGAACCAGTTTTCTATCATATTTTAACTCTTAATAATATTAACTTCTTCTAAAGCAAGATAATCGAAGTCATCATTTATTTTAATTTTAAATAATTCAAAAAGAACTTTTCTTAAACCATCAATATCATTTGAACGAATCAAGTTTTCACCACGAATAATCAATCTTTTATATGCTGCCTCATCCATGTAATTATAAGGAGTTTTAACAGCTTTTTTAAATTTATCAATAACAAACCAATCTTGTCTAATTAAAACGTCAAAATTCAAAAATCTTATTTCTTCCAGTGAAGCTTCAAAATCCCGGTTGTTTCGGTCAATATCTCTTTTGGCAGAACGTCTAAGAGCTTCATACCTGTCTATTTCAGATTTTTTGGCGTAAGGTCTTACATATTTGTCAAAAAAAGATGAAATATCAGATAAATCTATTTCTCTAACTTCTTTTATATGTTTCTTTTTAAGCTTAGCCAGAAGTTTTTTAGCTTCTAGTAATCTTTCCTGAGCTTCCTGATTCTTTTCTATATCATTAGAATCAGAAGCAAGTTTTTTTATTTTATTAATTTTATCACGAATTTCTACTATGTTCGAATCTTTAATACCCTTATCTTCAATATCATTTATTCTAGCAGAAAGCTTATCTGCATCAAAAATGGCTTTTTCTGCTGCTGCAGAATAGTCTATCTGACCATCCTGCGGAGAATAGAAATTTCTGTCAGAATCTATTGCTGTTCCAATACTGGGAATTGAAACATGAAGAATAATATTGCCAGAATCAAGCATTTCATATTCACAAATCAATTCGCTGCCAGCAGTAATATCGCTGTCTATATCGTTACCTCTGATTTTCAAGGTGCCAATATCTCGATTATCAGTAATCGGGTCTGCTATTTCGCCTTCAAATAGTTTAAAATTTAACGAGTTCTTACTGCTTGCTCTTAATGTTTCTGCTGCTTTAAATGAAGTTTTACCTTTTTTGGGAAGAGCATCTCCGGCTTTTATAAGCCATTCTAATCTTGTGCCCATAAAATTATTATCTTTAACAGCAACACCGATAGAATGACTTGCCGTTATAGAGTCAATAACTGCAGCAGTTCTAGTTATTGTAATTATATTGTTTGGAATATTTACCAGTCTTCCATATGGATCAAAAGCAAAAACTTTAAAGTTATTTTCACCATTTTTCGAGAGATTAACAAATAAAGAAGCATTATTTGTTAATTTCAATTTGCCTGATGACCATCCTGTATCAAGGCTGTCTATCTGAAATTCACATCCGTCAATCAGTTTTCCTTCAACCTGAACTTTAACTCTAGCCTTTAAATCAGGGGTTCTGGCAATATATGCAAAAGAAAGCTTTATTGAACCCAACTGTGATGTAATGGTGTTCTTTGAGCTTTTTCTTGAATTATCTACAGAATTCCAATCTATAGATTCTGCGAAAATTGAGGCCCCTTCTGCAACAGCAGTCATAGGATTCAAATCGTTGCTGCCTTTAATACCAATCAATTCACATATTTTATCTCTAAGCGGTTTGTAGTTTGTTGGGCCACCAATAAAGACTATTTTTTCAATATCGGAAGCAAGCAGTGAGGCCTTTTCCAAGGTTTCCTTTATTGCTTCAACAGATTCCTTGATTCTTTCATCAATAAAAGGCTCAATATCCTTTCTGGTTAAAGGAATATCTATATAGATTTCTTCGTCAGATTCATCACTTACAGATGCTTCAAGTTCATTTAATATTATATTGGTGCTTTCTTTAGATGAAAGCTCAATTTTGGCTCTTTCTACAGCCCAATATGCAAGCCTTAGCAGTCTTTTGTATTTATTGCTGGAATTCAAGTTCTGTGGTAGTTTAAACTCTTTCTTCAGCCATGGATGAACTACATTATCAAAAATAGCTCGGTCAATATCTCTGCCGCCGCACATCTGAATGCCACCATTAGCCAGAAGGCTTACTCTTCCGTTATTGCTTTCAGCTATAGCTATGTCTAAGGTTCCTCCGCCCAAATCATATATAAGGAAAATCCCTTCTGTTTTTTCATTTCTCATTACGCTCATTACTGCAGCAACAGGTTCCTGCATCAAAGCTATTTTACCAATACCGGCCATATTCGCTGCTTTTACGGTAGCATCCTTTTGCATCTGATTGAAAGCGGCAGGAATTGTGATAACCGTTCCAACTTCACTATCATTCCTTATTTCTTCAGGAAGGTAGCCAAACAGAACTTTTAATATTTCAGCAGAACATTCTTCTGGTGTCTTTTCTTCGTTGATATTTGCAAACTTAATTTTGGTGCTGCTACCCATCAAGCGCTTAAAAAGGAGGGCTGAATTATCCGGATAAATTGGAGCAATATCATACGCTCTTTTCCCTACAAACTTATTACCTCTCTTATCAATAACTATTGCAGATGGGGTAACGTCATTCTGTTCAGGGCTCTTGAATATTCGAACATTTTCCCCATCAAATACCGAAATAGAACTATTTGTTGTTCCTAAATCTATACCAATGTAGTATTTCATAATCTAAACCTTTTCTACAATAATTGAACCGGAATGAACTATAGAAGCATTTTCATCTAGGATTGTCGGTTCAATCGTTTGTTTAACATACAATTCATCCTCTGAATCAAAATCTTCAATATTAACAGCAGTGGCTGGAATGCCTGATGTGAATGGTTCACCTTCAAAGTTTACAAGTTTTAATTTACTATTTTCCATAACTTCTTGTAAAACATTATCAAACCATTTTATTTTGCTGAGGTTCTTCTTTTGTTCTTTATAATCCAGAAAAACAATAGCTCGTTCAAAAGATTTTTTTAAACGCCAGGATTCTAGAATAATTCTTATGAAATTTTTATTAAAAACTTCAGTCTGATTGCTTTGATTCATTTTTTTCATTTGAGCTGTTTTTTAACAGGTCTTCATTAATGGTATTGTTCAAACTATATCTCTTAAGATTGTTTTTACTTTTATCTTCTTCGTTAGCCGTATTATTATTCCTATAATCAAATTTAAAAACCGGCTTTTTTTGAGAATTTTGATAGTATTCCCCAACAGATTTTTTCTGATAATCAAATATAATTTTTAATTTTTCATCAAGTTTTTTTTGTTCTTCCATTAATTTTCGGTATTTTTCTCCAAACTGAGGACTCTGATATTCTTTATAAATAGAGTTTCTCTCTTTAATTTTTCTATTTTCCTTCGAATCTACATACTTAAAAAACATTAATATTACAATACATATAAATATCTTGGTAATATTCCAATAATCAATTTTAATCGGCGGCTTATAGTTTTCTTCACTAGTATTGATACTACTATTCGTATTATCAAATTCATTAAGCTGTGCATCAACTATATCATCGGTATCAACGTTCCCAGACTCTTCAACATTAGCTCGTGACTCAAGTTGCCCCGATATTTCCATTTCATATCGTGGATTCTCATTGTTTGAGTGTATGCCTTTAAAGCCTAAGTATTTAGCCATATTTCTACCATATTCTTGTGCGACTCTTTTTACAATTATACTATATATTATTAAACAAATAATAAATCTTTTTGCTAAACTACAATTTATATTGAAATAAACATAACGAAAAGAGTAGTATATCTTAATTAAAAGCATATCCTACTAATCATACTTCTGGAGGTAAAAATGGATATAAGTTTTGAAATAGAAAAAGAACTAGGCGTTATATCAGAAAGTGCCAAAGCCTGGACAAAAGAACTTAATCTGGTTTCCTGGAATGGTGCAAAAGCTAAACTGGATATTAGAGACTGGTCTCCAGCTCATGAAAAAATGGGGAAGGGGATTACACTAACACAGGAAGAAGCTGAAGTCTTATATGACTTATTAGGAAAATACCTGGGCAAG
>JAFXRA010000284.1 GCA_017526725.1 Candidatus Rifleibacteriota bacterium | reverse complement strand
TTCACGGTGACGTTCCTGAAAGCTTAAAAGACAAAACAATCTTCGCTCTTGATATGGGTGCTTTGATTGCTGGTGCTAAGTTCAGAGGTGAATTCGAAGAACGTCTTAAAGCAGTTCTTTCAGAAGTTAAGAGCAGTGACGGCAGAATCATTCTCTTCATTGATGAATTGCATACAATCGTTGGTGCAGGTAAAACCGAAGGCTCTATGGATGCAGGCAATATGCTGAAACCAATGCTTGCCCGTGGTGAACTGCATTGTATCGGCGCTACAACTCTTGATGAATATAGAAAATACATTGAAAAAGATGCTGCATTGGAAAGACGTTTCCAGCCTGTTCTTGTTGAACAGCCTGACGTTACCGATTCAATCTCTATTCTCAGAGGCCTGAAAGAAAGATTTGAAGTCTTCCACGGTGTTAAAATTCAAGACCGTGCTTTGGTTGCTGCTGCAACGCTTTCAGACAGATATATTTCAGACCGTTTCCTGCCAGATAAAGCAATAGACCTTATTGATGAAGCCTGTGCCATGATTAGAACCGATATTGAATCAATGCCGGCAGAACTTGATGAAGTCACAAGAAGAATTATGCAGTTACAGATAGAAGAAGCTGCATTGGTTAAGGAAAAAGATGCTCAGAGTAAGAGCAGACTAGAAACTTTGAGAAAAGAACTTGCTGACCTCAACACTAAGGGCGATGCAATGAAAGCCCAGTGGGAAAGCGAACGCAGCGTCATCAAGAAAGTTCAGGCTCAAAGAGAAATGATTGAAAAACTCAATCACGATATTGCTGAAGCAGAACGTGCCTACGACCTTAATAAGGCTGCCGAATTGAAACACGGCCGCTTGCCTGAAGCTCAAAAGCAATTGGTTGCTTTGGAAGCCGAACTTAAAGACAAACAAAAGACAGGCAAACTTGTCAGAGAAGAAGTTACTGAAGAAGAAATCGCCGATATAGTAAGCCGTTGGACAGGTATTCCTGTAAGCAAACTAATGGAAGGCGAAAAAGAAAAACTCCTGCGTTTAAGCAATCAGCTTCACAAAAGAGTTATAGGTCAGAACGAAGCAGTTGACCTAGTTTCTGACGCAGTATTACGTTCTAGAGCTGGTATCAACGACCCCAACAGGCCTATTGGTTCATTCATATTCTTAGGCCCGACTGGTGTTGGTAAGACAGAATTGGCTAAGGCTTTGGCTCAATCACTTTTCGATTCAGAAGACAACATCGTTCGTATAGATATGAGTGAATATATGGAAAAATTCGCCGTATCTCGTCTTATCGGGGCGCCTCCAGGATACGTCGGCTACGAAGAAGGCGGTCAGCTTACAGAAGCTGTTAGAAGAAAACCTTATTCTGTAGTACTTTTCGATGAAATAGAAAAGGCTCACCCAGAAGTATTCAACCTTCTTCTCCAATTGCTTGATGATGGTCGTTTAACAGATTCTCAAGGCAGAACCGTAGACTTCAGAAATGTTGTTGTTATAATGACAAGCAATCTTGGTGCTCAGACCTTGATTGAAAGCCTTGATGAAAACAACAGCATAACCGAAGAAGCGCGTGAAAAGGTTATGACCGAAGTTAAACGTTTCTTTAAGCCGGAATTCTTCAACAGGGTTGATGATATTATTCTGTTCTCTCCATTAAAGAGAGAAGAACTAGACAAGATTATTGACTTGCAGCTTGGTGCAATTCAAAAACGTCTTGAAGAACATCAGATTACCCTCAATGTTACCGAAGAAGCTAGAAAATGGCTTATTGAACGTGGTTATAGCCCGGTTTACGGTGCAAGACCTTTGAAGAGATTGATTCAGAAAGAACTTGAAACAATCTTGGCTAAAGGCTTGATTGGCGGTGCAATCTGCGACAACACTACAGTGAATATTGCTGTAGACAATGATTCACTTATAGTAAAGTAAATTGAAAAAAATCTAGTTTACCCTAAAGCTCTTCTGTAAAAAGCGGACAGTAGACGCGAAACCTTTTATTCTCCGCACAAGGCTCGTTCTCTCAAAGATTATCCGAAGGTAGAAATTAGCAGAGACCGCGGAGGAGAATAAGGTTGAGCAAGCAACTGTCCGCTTTTCTTTTATATTATTACGCAAAGCTACCGCTTTGCTCCCCCCTCAGTCACTGCGTGACAGCTCCCCCAATAGGCAAAAAGCCTTTGGGGGAGCATCTTCAAGGAAGGACTTTAGGAAAATCTTATTCTATTGGTCTGACACTAAGTGAGGATAAATAAAAAAAGCTGGCTTCTGCCAGCTTTTTTATGTCACAACTTCAGCGTTACATGCTGAATTTCTCGCCGCGCTTCAAAACCCAGTTATCTACCATAACAGCCGCTTTATATATTGGACTGCCATTACTTATATAATTGGCAGCTACTGCGCTTTCTACCCAGTTTTCTTTTATATCAATATAAAACTTGGCTTCTTTTTTTCCTGCAACTATATTGCCGGCAATACCTGCAAAGCCTGTAGGTATAGTCGCAATAACCATATCGAAAATGCCTTCTAATGCAGAACCTATTTTAATTGCTTTCCACATAAAAGAAATATTCTGGAAAACGTAAGACCATTCGCTGCCGCTGCTGAAATTATCCTGTTCTATAAAATAGAATTTTGTATTTTTAATTTCAAAAGCTGTTTCAGATGAAGCTTTTCTTGCAATAACGCTTATATTGTGGCCTTGCTCAGCAAGCTTTTCTATTGTTTCTTTTACTTCGTAGTTCTTTTCTGGTGTAGGGAAAAGGTATTGAGAGATTATTAATATTTTCTTGGATTCACCATTTGACGACATAGCTGAGTTCCTCCGCCTCTTTATCGCTTAATATAAGCATTTTGGCACCAACAGATTTGCCGAAATCAGGAAAGCTGATATAATCGCTGACCCTAATATTCGCCTTAGTAATTATACTAAATTTTATGTCATTGGTCATCTTGCAGCTAATTATATTCTCATCACCTTCCTGATTGATTTCAGGTTCAATATTCGGGGCCAGATGAATCAAACTGACAAAACAGCCTTCCATTCGACGCTTTTTAAGCTCATCTATTATTTCTATACAATTTTTGGAAAAAGCAATCTTTCTTTCCAGCTTTTGCCCGAATTGGTCTTTAATAGCTATTTCCAGATTAGATGAATCAGAATTATATATTCTTTTCGTAATAATAGTTCTTTTGCCAAAGTTAAACTGCCCCCATATATCGCTTTGTTCCATATGCTGAACCATAGGAAGGTTATGAGCTTCAGTCTCTCTGCTCATCTGCCTCAAAGTTTCATTGTCGTATCCGCTGCAGCCGCTGTCTATTATTATGCGTTCACCGTTTATGGCTAATTCATAAGAAAGAATATCGCAGTGGCTGTGTTCCGGCAAAAAAGCAGGCATTGGTGAACTGCAGCTAAGAACGAAAGAATAGTTTTTATTATGCTTAATAAAATAACCTGAAGTTTCTAATAACTCTGTCAAATCTTCATAATCAGGTTTTATACCCTTTATTCTTGCGGAATCATTAAATTGAGCAATTTCTCCATCCGGTAAAGTCAATTTTTTCAGCCATTCTGTCATCAGCTTTGTTTTTTCATCACAGAGAATAGCCAATTCTTTTGATTTATCAATGATTTCTGGAAGTAAAAAGCCCTGTTTATTGATTATCACCATAATAGCCTGAATATCTTTTATTGTTTCAAGCATTTTTTTGTGATACATGGGGCTTCTTTCAAAATGAGCGCCATCTTTTAAGATTTGAACATTTAACTCTTTTAAACAATCATCAATAGTCTGTTCAAGCTGATATTCAAGTTCATTATTGAAAAATTGTCTAGAAGTAATTAAGTACGTGCAGCCGGCAAGAAAGCCTCTGAAGTTCTCTATTAAATGATTAGCAGGTTTGTGATATTCCATATCAACAAAAAGTCTTTTTAACTGTAAACTGATAGAGAGTTTCATTAAAGAAATGATTTCAGGCTGAACTTCATTATTGCTTAGCCATTTTACCCAGGAATTAATACGCTTAGATAAAGTAAAGGGCTCCCAGGCCTTGGAATGTTCGTCACCAAATTTTGACAACCAATCTAACACAAGAAAAGAAGCCTGTTTTAAAGTTACATTGTTAGTTTCATTCAGCCATTCAAAAGAATGTAGTTTTTCCACCCAGATTTTTTCAACTTCAGAACTTAAAGTTGCCGGTTCCCATGAAATCTCGTCTAAATTAAAACTAACTGGTTGATTAAAGAAACAGAATTCAAAAGACTTTTGATTCTCTTCAAATTTATAATTCTGTTTTAATCCCTCAGCAAAAGCTAAAACTCCCCTATTATCTATAATAGAAAGCTTTTTTCGTCTGTGTTTATATGTAATATAACTCAAAATCTGGCTGAGCTTCATGTTCTTCAGAGTATGATAATACCTGAAAAACTGTAAATAGCTGTCTCTGCCTGATTCCATCTGTTATTTCTTAGGAGCAATAAGCTTGCTAAGTTTCTTCAGTCCAATAAGATCTAGACCTTTTGAAAAGTCGCGTCTGAACAATGATGGGTCATACATATAGACCTGTCTTCTGGAAAAGGCTCTTCTAGCCAGATTCTTTAAGCTTGTGTTGTGCTTGTGGAAGACTTCTTCAACTTTTGCCTGAAGTTCGGCAAAACGTTCCGGAGTTATGTGCAGAACACGCTTTCGAGGGTCTTTAAAGAACAAGTCTTTTGGATTTGTGTTAAGGAAGTGTTCCAAAGGCGGATTCGGGTCTACCAAACCCATTTCAACACCTTGGTCAAAGAGTTTTGTTCTAGGGAAGGGGCTGTAAACGCCAAGACCGCCATAATAGGGCTTAGATTTCTTCAAGAAAGCAAGAGTTTTGAGTATGTCTTCTTCGGTTTCCTGAGGCAAACCCATCATGAAGTAGCCGGTCCAGAATATTCCCAGCTTGTTAAACAAAGCTGCTGCTTTAAGAATCTGTTCATGGGTTATACCTTTGTCTGTTGCTTTCAATATTTCAGCAGAACCTGATTCTATTCCAATGCTCAATTGAGAACATCCAGCGCTTTTCATTAATCTGAGAAGCTCTTCGTCAATAATATCTACACGAGTTGTGCAGTTATAAGTGATTTTGAACGGAAGCTTCTTGAAAGCTTCGCAAAGAGCTACAACATGATTTCTTTTAACAGTGAACGAATCGTCTTTTATTGAAAACTGGGTAGTTCCGTAAGTATTGTGAACCTGCATTATTTCTTCGATAACAGATTCTACGCTTCTATATCTGACTTTTCTATCCCACATGTGGAAACAGTAGCTACAGCGGAATGGACAGCCTCTAGAACTAAGAATAACGCCCATATCTTCTGAAGAATAATGTTCGGGATTTAACAGAGCACTTCTGTCTGGGAACGGAACCGAATCCAAGTCTTTTACTAACTCGCTGTCAGGATTATGTATTATTTCGCCGTTCTTTTTCCAAGTCAAACCCTTTACAAGGCTTAAATCAGTATGGTTTCTGATTGCATCAAGAAGAACAATAATACTTTCGTCGCCTTCACCGCGCAATACGTAATCAGCTTCAGGAATCTTAGCTGTCATTTCTGGCATTGCGCTGGCATGGGGTCCGCCAATAATTATGGGAACATTTGGCAACACTTCCCTGCAGAATTTTGCGGTTTGTATAACAGAACCAAATTTTGAAGTCATGGCTGTTATGCCAATAATATCTGGATTCTGCTCAACCACAAGTTTTTTTAATAACTTCCAGGTCGGGTGCTCTGGGGAATTTAAAGCTTTTACATAGTTTGTGTAGCTTTCGTATTCTCTTATGAAATCTAAGGTTCCTTCTTTTGTATCAGCAGCATCCATATCAAGAATCTTGCATTCATAGCCGGCTTTCTTTAAAGAACCAGCAAGATAAGCAGGACCAAGCGGGAAATAAAGGCTGAATATGCCAGTAAAGCTTTTAAAAGGAGGATCTATTAGTAGAATTTTCATTTTTTAAGTCACCACAAACAAGTTAATTCTTAATTAAAAAAATAGACCTGGTGGGACTTGAACCCATGACACACGGCATGTGACGCCGTTGCTCTACCAACTGAGCTACAGGTCTGCAAGTATTCTAACACCCAAATAATTGATTGTAAACAAAAAAGCCAAAACAAAAAAGCTACCAACTAATTGTTAGTAGCTTTTCTGTTTTTCGGGTGGAGCATAGGGGGATCGAACCCCTGACCTCAGGCTTGCAAAGCCCGCGCTCTCCCAGCTGAGCTAATGCCCCGATTGTTTTATTTGAGGGTGGGCCATTGTGGACTCGAACCACAGACCCCCGCGTTATCAGCACGG
>JAFXRA010000024.1 GCA_017526725.1 Candidatus Rifleibacteriota bacterium | reverse complement strand
TAAAGGGAAGAAGCACAGGCAGCGTCTAATGTGTAGCAGCCACCGCCTAAGCCTAGACCTGCAGCTAATAAACCTGCTGGTAATTCAGCAGAATACCTGTTGTAGGGGTTGTCTTTAAATAGTTCTTCAATTGAGGGTTTTCTGTTTTCAGATTCTGCTTTTAATATCTGCATATAGAAGTTTCTTGAGATATTAGAAGTAGAATCTGTTGGCAAAACTATATTTGCCATTATTACAGGTACTTTTGATAAATCAATGCCTTTGGTTACCGAGTCCTTGAAAGCATCACGACCAGCTTGTAAAGCAATCTGATAGAGAGGGTCTAAGGTCTTGATAAAATCAAGGGGAAGGTTAATACTCTCATAATTTTGAGGAATATGCTTTATTGAACAGTTGTTTGGCGACAAAACCTTATCTGGTGCACCAACTTTTGTATCATGATAGCTTTCTGCTTTTTCGGGCCATCTTCCATCTGGAACAATTTCTGAAGCACTTCTGGCTTCTGCAATCATTTTCCAGAACTCTTCTAAATTTTCAGCTCCTGGAAATATTCCACCAATCCCAGTAATTGCTATAGATAAAGCTGTTGTTCTGCTGTCGCCACTCATTTAATCAATCTCCAAGAACCCTTTGTTTGAAAGCATTTGCCAAAGCTGCGTTTATTGTGCATTCATAGCCATCAATAATAGCCGCAACTTTTCCATCTTTAGTTATAAATTCAATAGTAGCGATTGCGGAAGAAGTGCTCTTTTTGGCAGCCTTAGCAGATATTGTGACTTCCTGACCATCAAAGCTTTTAACGAACTGTCTGTAGCTTTTTGCGTAATTAGGCAGTGATGGAGCACCTAATGCTTCGGTCGTCCAAAGAATCATCAGCTGATATGCGGCATCAATCATTAGCGGGTCTGATTGCCAGTTTGTGAACATTGGTTCTTTAAACCAGTCTGCTAATGGCTTTGACGTTTTGCTTACTGCGACCATACCATCATTAGACCAGCCTTTTACTTGAGTTAAGGCCTGTAAAAATTCACCATGGAACAGACATTGGCTGTAAGCTTCTTCAATGCTGCGATTGTATTTTTTGCTGATATCAACTTTTTGAACTTCAGGAACTTTCAAAGCGAAGCCTTTTGGATCAAGTATAATTTCTGCTTTTGCATTGACGTGTTGCCATTTTGCACCGTCAGTTCTTAATTCAGCAATAGCTTTATAAGTGCCGTCTGGTTGAAGTTCTGCTGTTTCAGAATATAAGTGTAGAATTTGAGAATCTTTATCTAATACTACACCTTTCTGCAAACGCATTTCATCATAGCCGACAAATGTAAGACCAGGATTAACTGCAACAGCAGCCTGACTCAATAATTCAGCAGCAACAGCAACAGGCAGAACGGCTTTCCCGTTCATTACATGAGACTTTAACCAGGCATTCTCCCTGATATTTAAATCAAAGTCGAATGCCTTTAGGCTTTTTTTGATGAAGACAAAGCCTCTTTTCCGTCAATTAGACCGATAATGCCTATTTCAACGGCACCTTCGTTATCATTTGTTAATTCAACGATTGGGCATCTTGCACCTTTTTTCAGCGGAATCAAGCCTATACCTTCATTAATGAATACTTTTCTTAATGAAGAGTCAACCATACCGCCATCCCATGGACCCCAGTTGAAGGCCATTACATGACAATCATTACGCAATACTTTAACTTTCTGAGCAACTTTGTTCAGAACTTCGTTAGCCATAGCGTAATCAACTTGGCCTGTGCGACCCTGACGACCAGAAAATGAAGAGAACAATACTATTGCTTTGAGATTATCTTCAATAGTAGCTTTTAATAGATTCTTCAAACCTTTGACTTTTGTATTTATTACATCGTCAAGCTGTTCTCTAGTCTTGTCTTCGATATTCTTATCGCGTTTTACACCAGCACCATGAATGATACCGGAAATATTGCCAAATTCAGAACGTGCTTCAGAAACTATTTTTGCAACCTGTTCATCATCTAATACACTTGCGGAGTAGTATTTAACCTTTACGCCAAGCTTTTGAAGTCTAGCAATATTTGTTAATACTTCTCTGTTAGCCATAGCTGTTTTATAAGCTGCTCCAAGTTCTTTTGGAGTCATCTTTTTATTAGAATTCTGCATTATGGCACGCTTGATTTCGGCTTCATTTTTAAGTGAAGCTAACCATGCGGGTTCTGCTTCTGGAAGAGCAGAGCGGCCTAATAAAACCATATTGGTTCCGTATTGTTTTGCAAAGGCTATAGCTGTTTCAGCAGTTACGCCTCTAGCACCGCCTGTAACAATTATAGTGTCGCCTTTTTGGAAGGTTGCAGGAGCATCAGCCTTTTCTGAGCGGGCTTCTTCGATTTCTTCTATCATCTTTCTAGAAGTTTTGCTCAAGCCGGTTTCCATAGGTCCAGAAACTGTTATTTCTTCAGCTAACAATTCTGCTGCTGCATCGTTTTCTTTTAATCTATAATCAAGATCAATTGCTTTTGATGTGACTTCTGACCATTCGTATCTTGTGGTCTTGGAAATACCTGCTAATCCGCCCTGAACTGGGTCTACGTTCTTAGTCATTGAAGCTAGTCCGAAACTTCCATCTAATCTTGAAACTGTTGCTAATACGCCTTTGTTAGCTTTAAGTGCTGAACCAGCTTCTTTGATTGCCATGAAAGCGTCTTTAAGCCATTCTACAGAACTGTCTTCCCAAAGGTTAAGAGCAGCCTTTTCAGGCTTTGGTGCTATTACAACAAAGCCCTTTGCGTCTTTTGGGAATTTGCCAGCCATGATATCAGCTAAGCTTTGGGTTTCTGCCTTGATGTCTTTTTCTAATAGTTTCTTTGCGAGACTTTCTGCCAGTTCAGCGTCATCATTGCTTATCACAACTTTGTCGCCTTTATTTAATAACTTTATTCCATCGGGTTTACCGATTTCAACAGCTTTGATTATTGTGCGTTTCAGTTCGAAATCTTCGGCGGGGGTAGAATCTTCGTCTATTGCTGCTGCCGCAGCAAGACCCCTTACGACTCGCTTGCCTTCCTGGCGCTCGCTTGCACTCCCAACATCCTGTTGGTCGTCGTCAGCCTTGGGGCTGACACTTCCCCCACCATTCGTGGGGGCAGATCCGGTTGGCACAACAGTAGAGGCAATTTTTGGTGTGATGACTTCGAGAATCTGGTTGAGGGTTCTCAGCTTGCCCAACTGATCAGGCTGAACTACAGGAGCATCTGGAAGTCTTTCTTGAATAGCTGACATGATTTCAACTCTTTTTATTGAATCTATGCCAAGTTCAGCTTCCATATCCATGTCGAGGTTGAGCATATCGGCTGGGTAGCCT
>JAFXRA010000023.1 GCA_017526725.1 Candidatus Rifleibacteriota bacterium | reverse complement strand
GCGTTTGATGAAGTAGCAGGTGTAATCACTTCGAGTATCTGATTGAGAGTTCTCAGCTTACCTAACTGGTCTGGCTGAACAACCGGAGCATCTGGAAGTCTTTCCTGAATAGCTGACATTATTTCAACTCTCTTAATAGAGTCTATACCAAGTTCAGCTTCCATATCCATGTCGAGGTTCAGCATTTCTTTGGGGTAACCAGTTTTTTCTGCTACAACATCGATGAGAGTGTCTCTAAGTTTATCAGCTTTTATACTAGATGCGCCCCCATTATTGATGGGGGAGCTGGCACGAAGTGACTGAGGGGGTCTTTGAGATTCTGAAGAATGAAGACCCCTTTCGTCAGCCTTGGGGCTGACACTTCCCCCAACAGCTTCGCTTTGGGGGCAGTTCTTTTGTGTTGTTGTTGGAACCGGTGGTACATTACTTTGATAGAAAGTTGGACCTGCTACAGGAATCGGAGGCATTGGTGGAATAGGTGGAACACCATGAACGCCTAAAGGAGGCATTGGCACTGGTGGAATTGGTGGCATCGGAGGTTTTTCAACAAGTGGAACTTGTGCTCCTTGAGGTATGCCCATAGGTGGCATCGGTGGTATTGCTTGACCACCAATAGCTGCTAATAATGCACGTTGTGCCATTTCCTGACCTTCTAAGAAGCGCTTATGCAATTCTGCTGTTTCCTGCTGCATAATCTGCAATGCTGCTAGAGTTTCAATAGTTGTATTATTGAATTGTGGCACCATTGGAGATGCGCCCCCATTATTGATGGGGGAGCTGGCAGCCGAAGGCTGACTGAGGGGGGAGCTCACGAAGTGAGCGTTATTTGTATCAGTTCTTCCAGCAATAGCGGATTGAAGAGGTTTTTGTGGATCAGCAGTAACAACCTTAGTGACCACCTTAACATCCTTTTCATCAACAAGTTTTCTAACAGGTGGTTTTTCAATTTCTGCTCTGTGTTCTAACAAAGCTTTTGACTTATAGTTAGCACCAACCAAAGGAATATTCATCTTTGGCTTATTGCTTATAGGATTCTTTTCAAGCCATTCAGCACCATTCTGCCATTTTTCAATATTGAGTTTGTAACCAAAAGCAACCAACTGAGCCAAAGCTTTACCAAAGTCTACTACAGATGAATTCTTACCCTTGGATGAATCCATTGTAACAACTTTGTAGTCGTTTGTTTCAAGAATATTTTTGATTAAACCAGAAAGAACAGCACCAGGACCTACTTCTATAAAGGTTCTGATACCATCGTCATACATCTTTTTAATTATTTCAACAAAACGAACCTGGTTAGCAAGCTGATTTCCTAGGAGTTTTCTTGCTTCTTCTTTATCTGTTGGATATTTTTCTGCTGTGGTATTAGCATAAACAGGATATTTCATCTTGCCAAACTTAAATTCTTTCAAATATTCGTAGAAAGGCTTTGCAGCATCAGCAACGAATTTACTGTGGAATGCGCCAGCTACGTTCAGAACAGTAGCTCTAAGTTTCTTGGCTTTGAAGATATCTTTTGCTCGTTCGATTTCGCTTGTTTTACCTGAAAGAACAACCTGTTTATTTGAATTATGGTTAGCTACGACTAAATCGAGCTTTTCTTCTTCCATAATCTTTTCGACATCTTCTCTAGCAGCGATAACTGCAATCATTCCGCCTCTATCACCTGTTCCCTGACCCATTAACTGACCACGTTTACGTGAAATCAAGGCGAGAGCTTTGCTGTCGAAAAGACCAGCAGCACAGAGACTTACCAGTTCCCCGTAAGAATGACCAGCGAAACCAGCAGCTTCAAGGCCGAAATCTTTAAGGGTATTATACATGCCTATAGAAACTGCTCCCAGAGAGGGTTGAGCTATGTCTGTAGCTTTAAGCTTTTCGGGATTTTGTGCATCTTTTTCTTCATTATATGTAGGTCTTGGGTAAATGAAGTCCACAAGATGGTTCCCAGTTTCATCTAATTTGCCTATTTCTTTGTCAGCTTCTACTAGTGCATTAAAAGCTTCAGGAGAAGTGCACATCAAATTTAGAGCCATATCTGGGTATTGTGAACCTTGACCTGGGAACAAAATACCGATTTTGCCAGTTTCAGTTAATGTGCTGAAAGCAGCTCCGTTTGGAAGAGTAAAATCTTTGTTGTCGCAAGTATCAAGCTTACTGCTGATATCTGTAACAATTTTTTCTATATCTGTTGAAGCATCGATTACAAAGCCAAGGCGTGCTTTATCTGTGCTCTTAAAAGCTTTTCTTGCTTCTGCTGCAAAACGTCTGATTTCCTTAGCAGATTTCAAACCTTGAAGTTTTGCTTTGATTTCTGAAGCGTTAGCACCAGATAAGGTAATAAGTTCTACGTTTCTTTCCCAGTCATAGACAGCTTTTTCTGATTTGTATTCAGTGAGGATTACATGGTAATTGCTGCCGCCAAAACCCATTGAACTTAGTGCTGCGTGACGAGTTTTGCCTTCATCAGAAACCCAGGGTCTGATTTGATTGGGCAGATAGAATGGAAGATTTTCATCTTTCAAAGAGTCGGCTGGTTGGCTTACTTTGATTGTTGGTGGAATAATCTTATTATAAAGAGCCATAGCTGCTTTAATGATATTAGCTGAACCAGCAGCAGCTTTGGTATGACCAATCTGAGATTTTACTGAACCTAATGCACACCATGGGCGATTGGTTTCAGAAATACCGTACACTTCTTTCAAAGCTTCAACTTCAACTCTATCGCCAGCACCAGTGCCTGTGCCGTGAGCTTCTATCATACCAATATCTTTTGGGTCTATTCCTGATTCTTCATATGCACGCTTTAATGCTTTTACCTGACCAGGAACGCTAGGAGCATAAACAGCTTTCCCCTTACCGTCACTTGAAGTTCCAACGGCATTAATGCAAGCGTAAATTCTATCACCGTCTCGTTCTGCATCGGAAAGTCTCTTTATTACGACCATACCGATACCTTCACCAAGAATAGTGCCATCATTGTCAGCGCTAAATGGTCTTGCATGACCAGTTGGAGAAAGGGCAGGGGTTTTGCAGAAACACATAAACATGAAAATGTCATTGAATGTGTCGATACCACCGGTGATAGCCATATCAGCCTTACCTGTCCAGAGTTCCATGGCAGCCATATTAAGAGCTGCTAATGAACTGCCGCATGCCGCATCAACAACACAGTTGGTTCCATGTAAATCAAGGCGGTTAGCAATACGACCTGCTGCACAGTTCCCTAAAAGACCAGGGAAAGAGTTTTCCTGCCAGCCAACATAACATTTGCCAATACTGTCCATAACTTCGTTGGCTATCTTTTCATCAATGCCAGCGTGTATCATAGCTTTTTTCCAATATGGGTGCCCTAAGCGTGCCCCCAATGGAACTACCAATTCTAGTGTACCTGTTAGACCAAGAATTACACTAGTATTGTCTCTATCAAAGTCTTTATTGGCATAGCCGGCATCAGCTAAAGCACCTTTAGCAACGACAAGGCTTAAAAGTTGGGAAGTATCAATAGAATCTAAATCTGTAGGAGCAATGCCCCATTCAGCGGGGTTAAAATCGACAGGATTCAAGAAACCGCCATTCTTTGTATATACGTGGTCTGGACACTTCTTGTCTGGATTATAGTAATCTTCGGCTTTCCATGAAGTTTCTGGAACTTCTGAGATGCAGTCTACTTTTTCCTTTATATTTGCCCAATAATCTTGTAAAGATTGAGCTTTTGGGAAAAGGCAGCTCATGCCTACTATTGCTAATGGTTCAAACTTAGGTGTACGTTTCATTTTAAATATCCTGTCTTTCAATTCTTTTTTGGTCTTGGCAAATCAAAATAGCAACAGATGTGTTTTAAACATCATTGCTAGCCGTTAGGCATGGCAAACCATTTTTATAATGCCAACTAAAATTTATTTGGGTTGAATATTATCACATAACCTTAAAAAATTGAAGTTTTTTATTTAACCGGTAGGGCAAACGCAAACTTTTTTCTTTATTGAAGAAGCTTTTAAACAACATTAATATATAGTCTACACATTTGTCATAATAAGTATAGCGTATGGGCTTTAGCCCTGAAAGATATACGATTATGACAATGTGTAGACGACACGAAAAGAAAAATTTACAAACAAAGAGATTACGAGTAATGTATTGAAGATATTGACTATAAGCTAAAAAAGTTTGAGTTTGCCATGTAAACTTAGTTTAATCCTAGTAAACCTGGTATAACTTTAGTAACTAAGAGGTGAATCATTTTAGGCCAAGCTTGAAATGCCCCCCAAAAACCAAATTGTGATATCAAAAATAAATGAAAAGGCAAGAAAACTGTTAAAATAAACCTTAATATAAATAATTTTGTTAGTAAAACAAAACGATCTTTTTTTTCTTTTTCCAAATCTATTGGAATAATATTAAGAGATTTTCTAAAACTTTCTTCATTTGTGATAACTTCGAGTTTTTGATTATTTTCGCAAATTTTGCATGGTATCTCTAATGAATTTGCAATTATTTTGCAAAAACTTGAAAAATTAATTAATAAATTTTTGTTTTTTGTTTCCTGCTTGTTATATATAGCACTAGAAAGGTTTTTGAGTTTGCCTTCTGTATTTAGATAAACTATATATGAAATAAAATTAAATTCAAAAACTTCATCGTCTTTGACTCTTTTAAATATATCATTTCTATTCCGGCTAGGCTCATAAATATTATTGATTCCTATTTCAACAATATCTCTTACATCTATATTGTAGGAATTTGAAATGGTTTTATTAAAAAGCTTTGTTGAATAATATATTTTACCTAGATTATAGTCATAAACTAGATAATTTTTACTTATTTTCATTAAAATTGCCATTATCAAAAATAAAAAAAGAAATAAGCAGCTAGATTCTCTCGCATCAAAGCCTAAGTAAAGTGATAAAATTGAAATAGATATCAATAGAACAAAAAATAAAATTACTATAAAGAGAAATATATTAGAGAAAACAAATGGGGAATCGATATATAAACAATCGTTTTCTATAAAACCATTAATTTCTCTGTTCGCAAGAGCAAAGTCTATTTTTGTTTTAATTTCTTCAGAACTTTTCATATTATGAATTCAAATTATTCACTTTTTAGTAATTTCCGACATCTTTCAATCTGTCTGGCTAACCCTTCATTATCCGGATCTAGTTTTTGAGTAGCCTCATAGTATTCCAAGGCTTCTTTATACTTATGTTGTAATAGATAACAAGTTCCTATTAAGCTTAATGTATCTTTCTGAGGAAATCGTGGATTATTATCTGAAACATGTTTATAGTAGAATATACTTTTGTTATAATCTTCTTTTTCATACCAGTATGAACCTAACATGACAGCAAAAGGATCTAAGTAAATTTTATCCTTATCTCTAACAGCTACGGCAAACCCTTCGTTAGCAACTTCTATGGCTTCTTCTTCCCTTTTTAATCGATGTAAACAGCAGCTTAAAGAATAAAGTGCATCTAAATTTTGAGGAATGTATTTTAAAGATGCTGCGTATTCTTCAACTGCTTCTTCATAATTCCCTTTAGAGTTATATTCATTTGCGTTAAAAATATGAGAATTTCCTTTGTATAAATCAGAGTTTTCATCCATTAAGGATTTATATTCTACAATCATACTATCTATGTCTATTATATTTTCAATGATAAAACCTTTATCTAGTATTTCTTTGGCTTTTTCTAAATATTTTAAACCTGTATTCCAATCCTTTAAATAATTATATTCTAGAGCAATTCCACAATAAAATCTAAATTTATCATCTTCATCAGATATCATTTCTAATCCTTTTTCGTAATGTTTTAATGCCTCATTAGATTTTCCTAGTAAACTATAGTAAGAAGCAATATCTTTACAGTATTTCGCAAACCGGTTTTTATCTTTGTATTTTTTTGCTAGATTTAGCCCTATGGAAATATATTTCTTTGCTTCTTCTCTTTCTCTTTTTCTGAAAAATAAGTCAATTAAATCATCTAATGGAATATAGTTATAAGGTACTTCTTCAAGGTCTTTTTGTTTTTCGATAGCAGATTTTAAATTTGCAATAGCAGCGTCATTATCTTTATAATATTGAGTCTTTGCTTCTTTTAAATAGGAAAGACTCTCCATCAGTTTCTTTAATTCTGATAACATCTTTGCATTTTTCTGCTTTTTACAACAATAACCTAAGCCTTTATAAACAATTTCATAGTATTTACAGTCATCAATCCTTTCTTTTTCTAGGATTTTAAGTGTTTTCGTGCATAATTGGTTTAACTCGTTAATATTATCTGTATTATTCATAACTTCACATTTAATTAGTTCTGTTAGTGAAGGTAAATTTTCGGGTTTTTTCTGAAGAATTTCATTATATTCTTTTATAGCTGCTGTATAATTCTTTTCTTTTATATATTTTTCCCCTGCATTCAAATGCTTTATTGCAAAATCATTTTTCCTCCAATCTTTATAAATAATTATTATCTCTTTGTCTAAATCCTTTTGTTCATAAAAATCTGGATCTTTTGATTTTAAGTAATCGTAGCAGTCAAAAGCTCTTTTGTAACGTTTTGTCTTAAAGTAGCAGTAAGCCAAACTGAGAATATTATCATAATAGTAGGGCTTATTGTATTGGGCTAATTTCAGATACTTTATTGCTTCATCATATTTTTCCTGCATTTTATAAGCATTACCGAGATAACCGTAAAACCTGCCTATGTTGTCCTCGCTGATTTGCTGTTGTGCAATTAATAATCCATTCTTTGCAGTTTCAATCATTTTTCCATAGTCTTCTATCTGGGAATAGCAAAAACAAAGTTCCCCTAAGGCCTGCATTTGTTTAGGATTGATTTTTAAAGCTTCTTCATAAGATTTTATAGCCTTATTGAAATCTTTTTTATCGATGTATTCATTACCTTGGTTACAATACTTTTTAAAATTATCGTCTTGTGATGAAAAATAGCCGTAATTCTTTGCAAAAGATGTTGTATAAGAGGAAAAGAAAACAAGAAGTGCTAGTAGGATAATATTGTTCTTTCTCATAATTATTCCCGAAAATAAAAAGGTTAATTAAAAAGCTATCTTTTTCAGTATACAATAAAAAATAAAATAAAAAACAAATATTTGGAACCTTTTAAAATATGATATAGTCTAAGCATAATAAAAAGGAGGCAAAATTGTGCGAAGGTTATTTACAGCAATACTTATGCTGCTTCTTTTTACAGGCATAGTGTTTGCAGAAGATATAACAATTTCAACAAGTGTAGATAGAACTGAAGTTGAATTTGGTGATACATTAGAACTCACAGTACAGATTAAAAAGCCTATGGAATCCTCATCTGGTTTTTCATCGAATGGCTTTAACAGTTCTGGTTTCTCTTTTAGTTTCAATAGCTCAGGTTTTGGTTCTATGGGAGGTTTAAACGATATTGATTTTGATATCGAAAGCGTTCCTGGTTTTGATATTGCAGGAAGACGCCAATCCTCTCAATCTAGAATGGTTAACGGTGTTGGTGAAAGCATCAAATCTATTATACTTTCATTAGTGCCTCAAAAAGAAGGAACACTAGTTATCCCGGCTTTTTCAATGAAGGATAAAGACGGCAAAGAACACAGCTCAAATCCTATAACTATTAATGTTAAGAAAGTTGCTGATGACCCTGAAGAAGAACAGAGTCCTGCTGCAAGCGAAGAAAATAAAGAAGATAATTCCAGCGTTACTCAGAATAACGAAGCGAAAAAGGAAAATACTCTTTTTAATATCTACTTTATATTGGGAATTATACTGGTTTTCGTGATAATCGGTATCATTGCTTTCTTCTACTTCTTTGATAATCTTAGTAAACAGAATAAGAAGGCATCAGAACAGGGTGTTGAAGATGCGGTTATCGTAAAAGAAGAACCGAAAGTTGCTAAAGAAGAATCAAAAGAAAGTGTTAAACATGAAAATGTTGAAAAGGTAGAATTTGCAACTATTGCTGCTTCCTTAAAGGTTCAATATAAAGAAGTAAGCCCGGAATTTTACAAAAAATATTTCGATTTATTCAAGAAGGCTTGCTGTTATCGTTCTAAAGCTCTAAGTAAAGATATGACTTATGATGAACTGCTTAATAAATGCAGTGAATTAGCGGGAACCAATAATATTACTCAGGCTACAAGCCGATTGTCTCATGATATCGAAATGGTTATGTATGCTGGTTCAATGCCGAATAGACAGTTAATCGCTATAGAAACGGATATAAAGGAAGTGTTGAATTCTTTGTAATTAATAAGAATAGTTAGAATTACTGATAGATAGAAGCGTTATAATGGAGATAAAAATGGATAATCAATCATTACAGAAACGAATAAATGAGGCCGGCAATCTTATTGAGACAATGAAGTCTCAGGTTAAGAAGGTTCTGGTCGGTCAGGACGATTTGCTTAACTATTTGATTATGGCGCTGATTTCAGATGGTCATATTCTGTTGGAAGGCGTTCCAGGTCTCGCAAAGACCTTAGCTATCAAGGCTCTGGCAAGAACCGTTAAGACTAATTTCTCAAGAATTCAGTTTACACCAGACCTTTTACCGGCTGACCTTATCGGTACAAGAATTTTTGATCAGAAGACAGCAGAGTTCCATACACATAAAGGCCCAATCTTTTCTAACTTTGTTTTGGCAGATGAAATCAACCGTGCTCCTGCCAAGGTTCAGAGTGCTTTGCTTGAATCAATGGAAGAACGCCAGGTTACAATAGAACATGAAACATTTAAGTTATCTGAGCCTTTCCTTGTATTGGCCACTCAGAACCCGATTGAAACTGAAGGAACTTATACCCTTTCAGAAGCTCAGGTAGACCGTTTCCTCTTTAAAGTAATCGTAAAATACCCAAGCTTTGAAGATGAAAGAACTATTATTAAAAGAATGGGTCTTGCGGAAAAGAGCCACCAGGTTTCCGTTGTAGAACCAGTTGTGGAAGCTTCACAGATTCTGCAGCTTAGAGAACTTGCCAGTGAAATTTATGTTGATGATAAAATCGTAGAATACGTTCTGCGAATTGTTGATTCAACTAGAAATCCAGATAAATATAATTTGTCTCTTAAGAGCTATATAAGATTTGGCGCTTCTCCTCGTGCATCAATTTATTTAACTCGTGCAGCCAGAAGCCATGCTTTGATGAACGGCAGAGCCTATGTTAAACCCGATGATGTAAAATCAATAATGATGGAAGTTTTAAGACATCGTATTATTCCTACATACG
>JAFXRA010000283.1 GCA_017526725.1 Candidatus Rifleibacteriota bacterium | reverse complement strand
GCTAAAATATAATATTTCTATAAAAAAAGACTGCTTTTATTGCAGTCTTTTTTTTATTCGCACCATTTTTTATAGCTGGATACCAAAGTCAGGTCATATTAATATTTTATAAACAACTACGAATAAAATCAAGGTTAGATAATTGTTCTAATTGTTCAAGTCGTTCGAATTGTTAAAACTAAAATTAGTAATCTAAACAATTCGAACCATTCGAACCTTGAACTCTTCGAACAATAATAAACAATTACCACAGTGAAACGTCCCACAACGAAGTGTCCCACAGCGAAGCGTATCACATTAATAAGGTTGAGCAAGCAACTGGCCGCCATTTTGCACGTCGAATTAATCGATTTGTTAACGCGGTTAGAGTTGAGCCAAAAGAAGTTTGGCTGTCATCTAAGTTTATAAGTAATAGGAAGCTCAACTTTTGCTGAAAAATCCCAATGTTTAGGAGGAAAAGGGAGCACCGATTTTCTTACCAGGTCTTCAGCGGCCTCAGCGAGAACTTTTGGTTCAGCTGTTTTTGCTTTTACCTTACTTGTTCTGCCGTTTTCATCAATACAAAAAGAAACTATTATCCTTCCTTCTTTATAACTTCTTCTTGCTGAAGATGGATAAACTTTATTCTTCTCGAATACTTTCATAACTTTGGCTAAATATTTTGAGTTTTCGTCAATTTGAGCCTTAGTTAAAACAGGTTTTGAAACAACAGCTGGAGTCTGCTTCTTTTCTTTTACAGGAATTGGAGCCTGAATGCTTACCGACTCTACAGGCATAACTACTTCTGTTCTTGGCTGTTCAAAAACTGGTTTTTCTATTTTTTGGGGGTCTACAATTTTAGGAGCTTCTTTCCTGATTACTTTCTTCTTCTTCTTGGGAAGCGGCTTTTCTTTAGGAATTTCAGGTATTTCCATTATTCTTGGCTGTTCAAATGGATCTACCGGAAGAATCTCATCTAGCGTCATCTCAATAGGCTTTATTTCACTCTCATCTATTTCAGGCTTCTGTAAAACTTCTTTGTTGATTTCAGGCTGAATTTGTTCTTCAACAGGAAGTATCAGAGAAACGTTAAGTTTTTTCTCTGCCTTATCAGTATTTATACTGCTGCAAAGATTCCAAATAGATGCACCTATGCCAAATTGAATAAAAACACTAAGAACAAAATATATAAAATAATTTTGTATTTTTAAACTTAGAGTATTATTGTTCATTTTTTATTTCTGCTTTCTTGGGCGGCGCACCAGCAAAAATAACATTTTTGATACCAGCATTTCTTAATTTATCCAGCAATTCTATACAAACTCCGGCAGGAGATTTCTTATGAGCAAAAATCATTATACTGGTATTATCCTGTTTCAAGGAAACCTCTACTATTCTATTAACCAAAGTCTCTTCTTCAAAAACTTCTTCGTTCCAAAGAATTTTGCCGGATTCTTCTATTTCAACCTTTATTTGTTCATGGGTTTCTGTCTGTTCTGTAGAGACAGTTTCAGGCAATTCTAAAGTTGTCTGGGGCAAAAAATTCTGACTTAAAATATAAAAAAGCAAAAGCGTGAAAATAATATCTGAACAGGTTGTCATGTCCAGAGAAAAGGTTTCTTTTGCTTTTTTACGTCGAAAACTCATATCTTAATTTTGTTTCTTTTCTTCAGTATTTTCCAGCTCTGAAAAAATCAAAACTTCAAGACTTCTCATATGCTTATTAACAAGCATTTCTATACAATGGGCAAAGAACCAGGCTATTAAAGCCAAAACTAAACCATATACAGTAGTAAACAAGGCTTCATGAATTCCGCCGGCCAAATCACCAGGCAAAACTTTTCCAAGCTTAGCTACTGTATTAAAGACTTTTACCATACCTGTTACAGTACCTAAAAAGCCAATAAGTGTACTAATCTGGGCTAAGAACCTGATTTCGGGTACCCTCCATGTCATACTGCTTTCCATTCTAGCGAAACAGACTTCTAATGAATCCATTAAAGAAAGCCCGTCTAATCCTTTTTTAGAAGCGGCCATATTTAAAGCTTTTTTTGCCCAAAGGTGTACCCCGTGGTTTGAAAATTTTTTAGGATCCATCGACAGTCTAGAAAGCCATACCAACTGATAAATACCGAAAAAACAAATAATGGTGCCAATACAAGTGAGAATGTACATTATCACACCACCAGCATCCAAAAAGCTTAGGAAAGACTGCCACATACTTGCTATATAACTAGTTATACTATCCATTACTTATTACTCACTTAGTAGTAAATAATATTAATTAATATCAGACAATAATGCAATTTATTTTTTTTGAAGTGGAGACTTTAAGAGATTGCCCGAAAACTAATTATTAATTCCAAATTAGATTGTGCTAATTGCCTACACATTTGTCATAAAAAGTATAGCGAATGGGCTTTAGCCCTGAAAGCTATACGTTTATGCCAAAGTGTAGAGCGAAAAAGCTATAGAGCTATGAGTTTAAGCTACAGCTTGTCATAAAGAGTAGAGCGTATGGGCTTTAGCTCTGAAAGCTATACGATTATGACAAGCTGTAGCTGTAAACAAATTAATACTGATTTTTCATCAAATTTCTTGTTTACGTACAATCTTTTAAGGCACATCCTCTATTGCTCTATTCTCTATTGCTCTGTTGCTCATCCTTCTTGGCCTTATTCCAATAAACATCTAGCTGCTCTAAACTCTTTCCTTCAAAGCCGCCATCAGCTTCAGCCATTTTTTCAACCGTATCAAATCTTGTAATAAATTTACTGCCGGCATTTCTAAGACATTTTTCAGCATCAACACCAGCTAATCTGGCAACATTCAGTGAAGCAAACAATAAATCGCCTATTTCTTCTTCAATCTTTTCTTTATTATCAGATTTTAAAGCTTCTTCTATTTCTTTAGCTTCTTCAGGAACTTTTGGCAGTGCTGATGAAGCATCTGGCCAATCAAAACCCACTTCAGCAGCAATAGCCTGTATCTTTGTTACAGCAGCTATAGCAGATTTAAAGCTTTCTGCATCGTGCATTTTATAAGTTAATCGCCCCTTTTCAGCCTTTTCTTTTGTTTTTATCTTGCCCCATAAATCCATAACCTGGTCTGGCGTAATAGCATTTTTTCCTTCCCCAAAAACATGAGGATGCCTTAAAATAAGCTTTTCACAAATATCATGAGCCACATCAGCCATATCAAAAGTGCCGCTTTCGTCAGCAATCTGAGCCGTCATCACTATGGTCATAAGCAAATCGCCAAGTTCTTCTTTTATATGAAGCATATCACCAGCTTTTAAAGCTTCAACTACTTCATTTGCTTCTCCGCCTATATGTTTGGGCATTGTTTCAATACTTTGCTTTCTATCCCATGAACAGCCTTCTGGAGAGCGCAATATTCTCATTATATCTATTAGTCTCAAATATTCTTTGCTTATGTTTTCGTTGTTATTCATTTTAATTCGCCTTTATTAAAGAATTTATAAGAGTTATAAGTTCTGTTTCATTTGTAACCATATAATCTGCAGTAGATTTATATACGTTTAAACGGGTTTCGTAAAGAATTTTTATTTCATTCTCATCTTTATTTTTTAAAAGTGGCCTGTTACGCTTTTCCCCGCTATTTAATCTGGAAAGAATAATATCAAATTCAGTATTAACAAAAATAGCTATCACTTTTTTCATTAAAATCTGGTTCTCTTCTTTTAAAGGGAAACCGCCGCCGGCCGCTATAATAAGCGTCTTTGAGCAATTCTTTACCAACTTAGCAAAACATAGAGTTTCAATATTCCTGAAATATTCTTCGCCCTTTACTTTAAATATTTCTGTAACAGAACAAGATTCCTGGGTTTCTATCTGTTCATCTAAATCGACAAAATCACAGTCAAGATTATTTGCAGCTTTTCTTCCTAAGAAAGATTTGCCAGAACACATAAAACCAGTAAGCAGAAAAATTCTATTCTTGTAGCTATTTACTTTATTCATAATGAAATGTTATCATAATTTTAATTAATGAGTTAGTCCTATTTATAACCTGTTTTAATTTATAAAAATATGGAAGAAAGCATAATAATTAACCGATCAGGCAAAATAAAATCCAGAGTCTTTGCCCTGATACTTCTTGTTTTAAGCTGCAGCCTTGCCTTAGTAGCCTGCAAGTCTTTAAACAGATCTTTTGACGGTATGATAATGAATAAAGAAATACATAACGGCTTTATTCAAAAAAACTATGATCTGTATATCAATCCTGATTATAAAGACAACTCATCTCAAACTATATCCAGACAGGACATAATAAATGTTTTGGATGAAAACTATAACGATTATCTTAAAGTTGGTGTATCCTTTTTCGCTTATGAAGAAGCTGAGCGATTAATGATTATAAAAAAGGCCAAAGGTTCCCCGATAATTAAATTAAACGAAAACTCTTTTATTGATCAAGGGGTATTCTGGATGGCACTTAGTGTTATTGGGGTTATAATCTCTATTATGATTTACAAACAAACAATTAAAAATCAATCTGATGTTGTAGTGACAAAAACGGTAGATGAAGAAGAAATAGAACTATAATCTTATATATGAAAAATTAATGTTTACGCAGCTTTTTCAAAAATAACATAACTATTAAAGGCGTAAGCATAATAAAACTCTACTTTCGGCTTATCTTCCACGAGGAGGGAGTTTCATCCAGACACAAAGGTCAGACTTTGCATCGGTTCTTACCATAATATAATCTTCATATCTTGTTTGTTGTTTACTATTCATATTAAAGTGCCGCTTTCTTAAGTTTTTATTTTTTAATCTCGCAAAAATCATTCTAACTTACATTGGTTTCTCTCTATATTTAGTTATCGACATGAATTAATCATTATTTTAGAGGTAAATAAACAAATTTAAACAAGAACAAACATCAACAAACTTAATAAAACTTTACAAAACAAATTCATACAATTGCTCAAATATTGAGCAGTTTGATTTTCTAAAATGTGTGATTTTTTAACATACTATTGAAATACTCACAAAAAAATCTTTCTTTCTCTCTGTTTATTAGACAAACAGGTCAGACATTTTATGTACACAGCCCAAAACAATGTACATAACTCAACTGTAATAAAAATAAGCATTGAGTGAGATAGAAGATTGAAGAAAAATAAAAAAAGCAGTCTTAACCGAAAGTTAAGACTGCTTTTTTACCTAAATTATGCTTAAAAATTAATTCTTAAGATACTTCAACGGATTTCGATATACTCCGTTCTTTCTGACTTCAAAATGAAGATGCGGACCGGTTGCTACGCCTGTTCTGCCAACATAAGCAACTATTTTACCAGCAGAAACTGTCTGACCAGTTGTTACAGCCAATTTAGAGCAGTGAGCGTATAGCGTTTCATAGCCCTTGCCATGGTCGACCATTACAACATAACCATATCCTGTCTTCCAACCAGCAAAAACTACCTTGCCTGCACCGGCACAACTTATTGGGGTACCCTTCTTGGCAGCCAAATCAATTCCAGAATGGAAATGGCGTTTTTTGCGTTTGGGGTGAATTCGATAACCAAAAGCTGAAGTTAATACTCCGTTTATTGGTCTATATAAAAATCTGGAAGCTGTATTATCGCTTTCACCAGATATGGTTCCTCTAATGTCGAACTTATCAGTTGATTTCTTTCTGATAACTTTAACAATTGTATAAGTCTTTACTGCACCTATCTTTGAACAGCAGGGTTCCGCAGGTTTAAAGAAATCATTGTCATGAATTCTTTCAACTTTTGCTTTTATTACTTCTTTTACAGCAGAAGACATTCTGGAAGAAAAACCATCCGCCTTCAATGTACGGAATTGGATAGAAGCAAATAAGTCTGTGCTTATTGCTGATACCAGCAATACTGCTAAGGAAACCGCTCTTATAATTGTTATATTCTTCATATTCATGATAGTTCTTATTGGTGTTGCAATTATATCTTTTGTGTACTAATTTGTCAACTTTTAATTAAAAAAAATAAAAGTTGAAGATTTACAACAATAAATATATAATCTTTTCTCCAAATTATTCCATTGATTACACTATATTAAAGAAGGTTGAATAATATGTGGGATTACACAAAATCCGTCATTGATCACTTTGAACATCCTAGAAATGTCGGAAAACTTGAAGACGCCAACGGCGTTGGTCAAGTCGGCTCTCTTGCTTGCGGTGACGCATTAAAACTTTTTCTAAAAATTAATCCTGATACCGAAGTTATAGAAGATGCAAAATTCATGACTTTTGGCTGCGCAAGTGCAATTGCCAGTGCTTCAGCTCTTACAGAAATAGTTAAAGGAATGACTATAACTGAAGCTCTAAAGGTTACTAATGAACAGATTGCAGACTATTTAGGCGGTCTTCCCCAGCAGAAAATGCATTGCTCCGTTATGGGCAAAGAAGCTCTTCACGCTGCAATAGCTAACTATCGAGGAATTGACGTAGCAGAAGAACACAAAGATGAAAAAATCGTCTGTGAATGCTTCTGGGTTTCAGAAGAAAAGATTCGTGAAGTAGTTAAAGAACACGGTCTTAAAACCGTCGAAGAAGTTACTAACTATACAAAAGCCGGCGGC
>JAFXRA010000282.1 GCA_017526725.1 Candidatus Rifleibacteriota bacterium | reverse complement strand
TCCGCCCATTCCGCCCATTCCACCCATATTCTGTGCCATAGGTTTGGCAGTTGGTCTTGGAGCAGGAGTTGCCCCAGGTCTTTGAGAGGGCGGAACCTGTGAAGGGGGTTGATTTGCAGGTCTTGGAGCAGTAGGAGCCGGCCTTGGCGGCTGATAATTCGAAATAGCCGGATTTATCGGCCGAGGCGGCATAGTTGCCGGTTGTGCTGGCTTTGGAGGGGCAGCAGGTGCTGCTGGTTTTTTATCATCTCCGCCAAATAATTTACCAAAAAAATTATCAGCCATAGGTTAAAACAGCCTCATAAATTCATCTGCAGTAGTAACTCCCTTTAAAACAAGGTCTAAAGTTTCTTGTTCAATACTCTTTATACCCTGCTTACGAGCGAAGTTAGTAAAATCAAGATAAGACATTTTATTTATTATCATTTGTCGTAATCTTGCTGTTGCCGGGATAAATTCTGTAACAAGAACTCTGCCTACATACCCGGTATGGTTACAGGATTCACATCCACAAGCTTGATAGATTTTTGTATTCAACTGTTCTTCAGGAATAAGTTCTTTTATTTCTTCAGGAATTTCTGCTTCCTTTTTGCAATTCGGGCAAAGCATTCTTACCAAACGCTGATTAACAAATCCGCAAAGTGAGGAAGCCATAATTACAGGGTCTACCCCTGTTTCAAGCAGTTTTATTATGCTGCTTGAAGCATCATAGGCAAGAACACCGGTAAGAATTGTCTTTCCACCAAGAGCAGCATAGCACATTTCTTCCAAAAGTTCTCTATTATCTGTTTTATCAACATAAATTACATCAGCATCAAGCATTAAAGACAATCTTAAACCGTCAACCGGCTGAACAATATCGCCGGAACCGATCTGAAGCTGTGTTATGTTTGGAAGAGAGGAAACAACAGGATCTTCTATTGTTACCAACTTATGCTTTTCAGGATCATAGCTGCTTATAATGCAGTATTGGGTAGTTGTTCTTCCTGATTCTCTTGGGCCGCTTACATAAAGTATACCATGTGTTGTTTGAACGGTTTTAACTATTTTTTCTATGGATTCTTTACCGGAGCGGGAAATCTGATCAACCAAAGCAGCAATATCGCTCAGATGCAGAATAACCATTTCACCGTTAACGGTCGGATAGAAAATAGACTGTATATTTATTTGTCTTTCAGAAACATTTACTTTAAAATGTCCGACAACAACTCCGCCTTCGCGGGCCAAATCTTTTTCAGACAATTGAGAAAGTTTTTTCAATCTGCTGATAACATCATGATGAACTTTAACCGGTATCTCAATCTTACGGTTCAAAACATTGTTAGAACGGAATCTGATGAGAACCCCCTTATCTGAAGGTTCAAAGTGAATTCTGTCTACATTGTTTAAAATTGCCTGACCAAGTATATAATTAATAATTTTTTCAGAGCTTTCCATTCCTTTAGGAATGCCCTGTTCAAGCTGTTTTGCTTCGGCATCGCTTGCATTTGGATCAACTTCACCAGTATTGTTTGCATCAAGCGGACCATAAACAGCATTAAAAGTCTGTTCAAAGTCAAAAGCAGTACAAATAGAAATAGATACTGCTACTCCGAACTTTCCTTCAAGATATTCGATTGGTCTTGAATCCAACGGGTCAACCATACAGACGCTGAATTCTGTGCCTGCCTTATACAACGGCATCAATCGATTATCTCTAGCAAAATCAGCAGAAATAAGCTTTACAACTTCAGGATTTACTATTTCGGGATTCAAGTGAATGAATGATATATTCAACTGGTTGCCAAGCGCCCAGATAATATCATCTTCAGTTACTAAGCCCATCTGGGAAAGAGCTTCACCCAGTTTGAGACCATGCTCACGCTGAAAAGCTAAAGCTTCTTTCAACTGATCTTCGTTTATAAGATTACAATCTATTAGGATATCGCCTAAACGTTTCTTTGGTATACTCATGATTCTAAAATCATAACCAAAATATAGACTCTTTACAAGCTAAATTTTGTTTTAGGAATATAAAAAAAACCGCCTTCGTTTAAGAAGACGGTTTTTTTAGACTAAAGATTATTTCTTCTTTGAATTTACCATTTCGCGAAGTTCTTTGCCTGGAACAAATTTAGCTACATTGCAAGCTGGAATCTTGATAGACTTTTTGGTCTGTGGATTGATACCAGTGCGGGCTTTTCTTGTGCCAACCTTGAATGAACCAAAACCAACAAGGCGAACATCATCTTTATTTTTAAGAGCAACTTTGATGATAGAAAGAGTTGCATCAAGAGCTTTTGCAGCCTGAGCCTGAGTCATTTCAGCAGTTTTAGCGATTTCGCGTACCAATTCGATCTTTTTCACTATGTATTCTCCCTTGAAATAAATATAAGAACTCAACTTCTTGCAATCATAACGATTGTTTAATGCTTTGTCAACGGGTAAATAAATATTTTTGTAAAGAGCCTTGTTTCGACATCTCTAAAATCACTGTATTTAACTAGCTTTTAGAGGTAAATTTTTTTTACTGCTATTTGTGAGAATTGTTAGAAGAGTTGGAAGAGTTAAAAGTGTTACGCTTCGCTGTAAAAATTATCAGCTTTCAGCTTTCAGTTCTCAGTTCTCAATTTCCCTTCCTCTCTAAGTTCTATACCCTTCTCCCTTGCCAAGCTACGCTTGCCCTAAAATCATCTCTTCTTGTGTTGGAGCTGGTAAAGCTTATTGCTTAGCACCCTGTTTTCAGCTCTAAGTTCAGACAATCTTCTCTGGGCATAATCAATTTTAAGTCTGTTGCCGGTAGAATCATCATTATTTGAGCATAAAGAACCTATTTCCATTTCGGTCTGACGAATCATACTCTGAACTCTCAACATTCTGTTTCTAAGCAGAGAACATTCTCGATCTAATGAAGCCTGGTCAGTAATACTGCTCGGAGTTCTGCCAGATTCCCCAAAAGACACCGCATGACCATCTTTTCTCAAATCCGCTTTTTCCTTAACAGTGAAACCAATGACAGAATCACGTTCTAAATGCTGCTGTCTCAGCATTTCAGCAAATTCTGAACGCTGGCGGGCCATTATCTTTACTTTTCCATCCTTTTCATCCTTTGTAAAGCTTTCTGGCTCTTTTTCCAATATTTTTTCTATAGGTCGGAATTCCATTTGCAATTGTTTTTCCAACCCAATACTAGGTAATTCACTGTTGCTTGTAACTATAGGCGAAGTCTTTCTTTCTGTTTTTTCTTCTGCTAAAGTCTTGTTTTTCAACTGCCCAGGAGTGAAACCATAGAAACTTCTCTGTTCCCATTCGCTTTTCATTGAAGCTTCAATACTTTGATGCTGGAATTTCTCAGGCTTGTCTGCAACTTTGCTGGAATTTGACAATAAAGTATGCATACCGCTCTGAAGAACCAATTGCTTATTGCGCTTGTCTTCAGAAGCTCTTACTGCAACTATGCCGCTAAAGACTCTAACACGTGCTTTGCCGTATTTATCCACATCAACATCAAAAGAAGTACCTAAAACGCTGCATGTTCCGAAAGGTGTTGTAACTTTGAACATATCAGCACTTCGTCTTACGTTAAGCCAGACATAACCAAATCTAAGGTTAATTCCATAACGAGAAAGATTAACCATGGCGTTATTTTTCATTCTGACTGAAGTTCCGTCTGGAAAAACAAGTTCGCCTTTTCCTGCACCTTCAACATTAACTATGTCGCCGGGATGAACTTCTATAGGCTGACCAGGCTGAAGAGTCAGCCATGTAGAGCCCTGGGTTCTAGACAAAACGGCTCTTCCATCAAAAAGATAAAAGAAGTATTTATCGTGTTGAGCATAAGCAGCGGTTGCCGCAAAAACGAACAATATTATTGCTATTATAAAATTATGTTTTTTCAATTTTTCTGTTACCTTTGCAGAATCATTCTAACACTATTAAATCTCCAAAAACAATAGTTTTGAGCCAGAAGATTGAAGATATAAGGTGTAAGAAAAGTCTACACATTTGTCATAAAAAGTATAGCGTATGGGCTTTAACCCTGAAAGAATTACGTTTATGACAATGGGTAGACTACTCTAACGATTCTAACAATTCCAACATTGACAATTTCATACGCTATCGCTAAACAGAGTTTGCTCTGGTTCGGTCACCCCTCCGGTTACTTCGTAACCACCTCCCCTCAAATGGAGGCTTTAGGACAACCCTTCCAACCCTTCTAACACTTCTAACATTTCTAACAAATACCACAATCACAACAAAGTGTCCCACAGCAAAGCGTATCACTCCAACTTTATGATCTTGTATCTCAAGTTTTGATCTTAAATCTTAAGTCTTAAATCTTACAGCTAATCTAGGGTTTTCAAATGCAAATTTTTGTCGTTTACTCTTAAGAAAAGTCGCAACTCTCTTGTCAAACCGGAATAATCTTCTGCAAATACAGTAACAGAAGGGAATCCATTAGCCTCTAATTCCTCAACGGTTTTAATATTATAATTACGATTTGTTGCATTTTCTAAAGTAAAAAGAATATCGCCGTTTATACTTTTTTTGGGGTCTATCTTTATTTCTTTGTTTAAATTTTCATTATAAAAATCCAGCTTTATAAAACCAGATTTAATACCTGTTTCATAGACTCTTGCTCTGTCTAATATTTTTGCTTCAGTCGAATTTTCTGAGCTGATATTAGTCCATTTAACGTTGTCATCAGTCCAAACATCTAATTTGTATTCCACACCTGACTTAAACACAAAGTTTCTAGAATTTTCAAACAACGCAGTCATCTTAGAAAAAGTACCAAGGCTTTTTCCTAAAGAACCATTTTTAATATTAAAGTTGTTGTCGGTAATAATATTGATTCCATCTGTGTCGTTATCTGAAAAGTAGTAGTCTTCAACCCTGATATTTTCTTTTATGAATTTAGGATCGGCATTAAACAGCAATCTGTCAGCAAAAGAACCTTTGATTTTTCCAGTTAAATTTGAGTCATCAATTGAGTAAATTGTGAAATAAGGATTTGAATCTTTATCTTTTGCTATTTTTTTATGGTTGTAAGCGTCATCTAATGATTTTACAAAGAAGTTGTAATCATCCTGATTCGTTTGAAAATGCCCAGAAACGCCATTATATTTACTGGAATTGCTGATTTTAATATCATCATAATCAAAACATGGCGGGAAAAACATTTGTTCGTTGGTTTCTGTGTTGGTAATTCTAATTATAATATTGGGTCTATCATTATCGCGAACTCTTATCAATCCAGTATTATAACCGACTTCACTACAATCGGAAAGGTCACTCTTTTCTGGCCAGTCCTTGGCTGTAAAATAAGTGTTTCCTAAGTCACCAGCTTCAGAATAGCCATAACCAATATCCGGCTGATTATATTCGATTTTGGCTACACTCGGATTAACATTTCCTTCACCTTTAGGGCTTTTTTCTTTAGCAAAAACAGAGTATCTGATATAACCATCAAATGGTTCTTTAAACCTTACTACATCTTTAAAGAAGTTCTTTTTAGAGGAATTGTTTTCGTTTCTATGGTCTATTTTTACTATATTTTCTTCTGAATCCCAAACTTCCCGTTCTATCCATTTTTCATATTCTTTAGGACATTCTACAATTTTGCCAAAAGTGAACTTAGCATAGACAACAGGTTCTATATCATCTTTGATGTCAAAATTTTCAGTTTTGTAATAATCACAAGAAGAACAGGTGTAATGAGAATCGTTTTCGCCAAGATTAGGCAGTCCATTTTCTATACTTGGAGGGACCCTGTCTATTATTTTAATTTTTATATAGTTTTTCTTGTCTACATAATCATCAGCATCTTCAATGGTAGTTTTTGATAAAAGAGTGTTTCTAAAATCTTTGTAAATGTTGTTTTCTCCAAAAGAGTGCTCTCTTCTGCTGCCTTCTTCTAAAACAATAAAGCCACCATGTCGTCCGGGTATGTATTTCTCTTTAATTATTGATTTTTGTCTTCTACAATTTTTATCACAGAGTTCTGGACAATCCTCGCAAGAAAGGGCATCTGGTTCATATTCTTCAAATTCAGAAACATATCTGTAATTGCCATCAAGACAGAGGTATAGTTTGCTCAATTCAGGACTTGTCTGTATCTCACAAGGAAAATCAGTGAATTTTTCTGAGCCGTCTTCATTCGTTATATAGAAATAATCATTCATGAATTCTTCAAAAGTTAAATCATTATCTGTATAAATGGGATGTTCTCTAAGTTTTTTAAAAATTTTTTTGGCTTCTGATTTTTTTACAAATCCTTCTGGAATATCTGTTTCTCGGATTATGGGATACTCTGAATTACAATCCTGGAAAGGGTTTAACTTGAGAACAATATCTTGATAAACTTCCATATTGCGCTCAGTTGTATCTTCGAATATCAATAATTCAGATAGGAATTTTCCAACAGGATTTGCAGAAAAAGCTGTGGTAGAAACAAAAAGACTTCCTAATAAAAAAACTATAAGCTTATTATTCATGCAAAACCTCTATAAAAAAAATTCACATAATTTTATTATACTAAGAAATATCACCAAAACTAAAGTATTCTAAAAAAATTGTACTATTTAAACCAAAATGATATAATAATTTCACAAAACTTATCGCAGGATATTTTAAACTCATGCAAAACTACTATCAGCTTTTGGGCGTTCCAAACTTCGCATCAATAGACGAAATAGCTGCAGCCTACAAAAAGAAATACAACGAATTATTCTCTTCGGACTCACCACTGGCAAACATTCCAAAACTAAAGCAGTTCAAACAGGCTTTAGACATTTTATCTGACGAAGACCAAAGAGAATCATACGACCAGGAACTAGGCGAATTTCTAGAATTAGTAAACGAACAATATGAAGAAGCTGTTTACGATTTAGACAACAGAGACCTGGATTCATCAATAGAAAAGCTGAATTGGTGCATGAACCAAAATCCTGGTGAACCAGACTATTATGAAACTATGGGTTTGGTTTACCGCTTGAAAGGCGATTTGAAGAACTCTCTCAGATTTTATAAGCTAGGTTTGGAAACAGGCCAGCGCAAGGGGTTCTTCCATCGCTATCTTGGCGATATATACTCTCTAATGCATGAAGACGACAAATCAGAAGAAAACTATCTGATAGCCGCAGAAGAATTCAAAGAACTTCTGAAGGTAGACCCCAAAAATGCTGAAGCAATGGAACAGCTAGGCAACATATACCACCATATGAAATTCTTTGAAGAAGCTCTTGATACCTATCAGCAGCTTTTGAAGCGTTATCCATACAATGCAGCATTCCACCGCGAAGCCGGTAGCATAATGTCAGAAATGGATATGCTAAGCGAAGCTGAAAGCCATCTGATTGAAGCATTGAGAATAAAGCCCAGCAATGCCCCTTCTCTTATGGAATTAGGACTGGTTTATTTCAAGAAACGTCTTCTAGGAATGGCTGTCCAGACTTTCCAAGACTGCTTAAAAGCAGATCCGAATCAGCCTGAAGTCAGACAACTTATTACTCAGATAGAATCAGTAAGAAAAGAAATCGGACAAACAGTCGAAGAAATGACCTATGACCCAACTCCTAATGCTTATGTAGAAGGCAGAGTCAAATGGTTTAACAAAGAATCCGGTCTTGGAGTGGTAACCTGCGAGGAATATCCTGAAGTTCCTCTTCATTACACTGCAATCAAAAACGAAAACGAAGCCGACCTTAAAAAGGGCGATGCAGTTCGTTTCGGGGTAGTAAAAGACAAAATGAGCCCGGTAGCAGTAGAAGTAGAAAAAATCGGCACTCCATCTGAAGCAGAAGTGCTTCCAGGCAAAATAACAAAATTCGACAACGAAAAGAAGATGGGCTTAATAAAAGGTGCAGATGGTAACGACGTCTTTTTCCCTTATTCTGCTCTTACCGAAGAAACTTTAAATAGCCTGGCAGTCGGTCTGGATGTTCTTTACGAAACCAAAAGCATAGTTGGATTAGACGATAACGCAGCTTCTCAGGCCATTAGAGTCAGACTTCGAAAGAAGAAAAAAGTTAACAGTTAACCGTTATCGGTTAACCGTCTGTCAAGGCCCCTCCTAGAGGAGGAGAATAAAAGGGGTGGTGAACAAAACAGTGAACAAGACCATTGCTTTTTATGACGAAAACGCAGCAGATTTTTGCGACAAACACGATGCTATCAGACTAGACCCTTTTCACAAAGAAGTCAGAGCAAATATACCTGTTGGCTCTAAAATATTAGAAATAGGCTGTGGTTCAGGCAGAGACGCTGCTCGTTCTTTGGCAGACGGATATGATATTATTGCCTTAGATGGCTCAAAAGGCTTGTTAGCTGAGATTCCAAAACGTCATCCAGAACTAAAAGACAGATTGCTTTTCGGAATCATGCCCTGCAGATTAGACTTTCCTGACGAATATTTCGACGGTTTCTATTCTGTAGCCTGTTTAATGCATTTATACGAAAAAGACTTAGTTCCAACTTTGGCTGAACTCTATCGATTGACTAAAAAAGGCGGAAAAGGCTTAGTTTCAATTCCCACCACAAGAAATGACGTAAACGATGACGGTGTAGATGTTAAAGGGCGAACAATGAATCTTATGCCCATAGAAATCTGGGAAAAATATTTTATAGAAGCCGGTTTTTCTGCAACTCACGGAGAAGAAGAACCTGACAAATTAGATCGCCCCGGAGTTTTCTGGCTCACCTTTGTGCTGACGAAATAAACAAAAACAGCTTGGATTCTCAAGCGGCTTTTTTGGTTTTTGTGGTTTTTGGTATTTAAAGGCTATCGCCTCTCTTGTTTTTATTGTAAGATTTAAGACCATAAAGTTTGAAGTGAGACGCTGCGCTGTGGGACACTTCGTTGTGAAACGGCGTCGCCCGTGGGAGTCGTTCGACAATTACCACAGGCTGTGAAACAGCTGTCCCACAAGTTGCTTTAAGCAGCTGTCCCACTATTTCCACAGAACCTTAGGCTCAAAACAACCACACTTATCGTAACGAAAAAAGAACAATAAATACAACAACTACTAACTACAATAAAAACTAAAATAAAAAAGCCTGATTAAAAATCAGGCTTTTTTATTTTTACTTATTAGTCAGTTCGTAGGTATCTATAGCTATTTGAAGTTCTTCATCCCCTAAAACGATGCGCCCCCAAAATTTTGAAAAAATTGCTGGGGGAGCTGTCACGAAGTGACTGAGGGGGTCTTTTATTTATTAGTCAATTCGTAAGTGTCTATAGCAATCTGAAGTTCTTCATTTGTTGGAAGAAGAATTACTTTAACCTTAGAATCTGGAGCAGATATAACTCTTCTTTCACCGCGAACATTGTTGGCCTTATCATCAATCTTAATGCCCAAGTAGCTGAGATGTTCACAAATAATTTTTCTTGCCTGAATGTCATTTTCACCAACACCAGCGCAGAAACAAATTGCGTCAACGCCGTTCATAGCAGCAACATAAGCACCAACATATTTTACAACTCTGTAAATAAAAGCATCAAGAGCTACTTCAGCAAGGTGATTGCCTTCTTCTTTAGCCTTGTTGATGTCACGGAAATCGCTTGAAACTCCGCCGCTCATACCAAGAACGCCAGACTTCTTGTTAAGAATATTGAGCATCTGATCTGGAGTGAGCTTTTCTTTGTTCATGATGAACTGAAGAACTGCAGGGTCTACGTCACCGCTTCTAGTACCCATAATCAAACCTTCAAGAGGAGTAAGACCCATAGAAGTGTCAACACATTTGCCGCCGATTGAAGCAGAAATGCTGGCACCGTTCCCTAAATGACAAACGATAACTTTTGCATTCTTGGGGTCGAGGTTAGCAAACTTGATAGCTTCGTTTGAAACAAATTTATGGCTGGTTCCGTGGAAACCGTAGCGGCGAATGCTGTATTTTTCGTAGTATTCATGAGGAATAGCATAGAGATAAGCTTTTTCTGGCATTGCCATACCAAAAGCAGTATCGAAAACAGCAACATTAGGAAGCCCTGGCATAGCAGCTTCACAAGCTTCAATACCCATAAGGTTAGCAGGATTATGCAATGGGCCCAAATCAAAGCAGTCTCTGATAGCTTTCTTAACATCGCCGTTGATAACGATTGAGTCATAATAATACTGGCCGCCATGGAGAACTCTATGGCCGATTGCAGCAATTTCTTTCGTATCTTTTATAATGCCTTTTTCAGGGTCGGTCATGGCTTTCATAACCAATTCCATAGCTACTTTGTGGTTTTCAATCTTCTGGCTTACTTCGTAAACCTTGCCGTTAGCCTTTTGTTCTAGATGGCCCATTTCAAGACCTATCCTTTCAACAAGACCTTTGCCGAGCTGTTCACGTTCCGGCATTCTCATAACAGCATATTTAAGAGAAGAACTACCGCAGTTTACGATCAAAATAATTTTAGAATCTGCCATATTTTATTTTGGCTCCTTTTATAATGAAAAATTCTATGGTAATTTAAATACTTAGATGTTTTAGCACGTAAAACTAAAATTTTAAAGAAAAAAGAGAGTAAAGCAATGAATATATCTCCAAAAATTTTGGGCTTAAGCAGAAAAGACTTGTCTATAATCGCATTAAACGCCAACAAAGGCCGTGAAATATATGCTGCTTTCATGAAAAAAGACTCAGGACCCGTTACTTATGAAGGTCTTGATAAAGTTTTCAAACTCTGGGCTGAAGCAAAAGCAGACAAAAAGGAAACAGATGAAGCTATGGGGGTTCTTTTCGGCATCTGGAAGGATGGAGAATCTGATGCAAAAGATGAAAATGAAGTTATGGCCAATGCTTTCGGCTGTCTTTTCGGTGAAATGCTAAAGACAGAATTCACTTTTGAATGGCAGATTATTGAAGACCAGCTTGGAACTGAAAAAGCATTAGTTGATGAAAAAACCGGCAGCGTTGTTTACCCGATAAATTCTGTATGGAAGAGAATAGAACCCAAATTAGATACAGAACCATTCTTCAAACCTATGCATGATGCTATAAAGCAGCACCTAGAATCTGTTAGGAATTAGGAGTGAGGAATTAGGAATTACCCCAAAAAATATGAACAATAAAAAAGGCTCCATCAAAATGGAAACAATAGCCTTGTTTTTGCTGATATTAGCAGGCTATTTGGGCGACATGTTCTTTTCACGTTACGGTGAAAACTGGGGCTACGCTGGTATTTTAATAGGCCCAGCCATATTTTTGTTTGTTGTTCATGGAATAGCCTGGCTGGAAAGACAGTTATTCATAGGTCAAGAACCTCTGCCTAAATGCAAATGCGGATTAAAAGCTATAAATGAATTAAAAGACGCTCCTGATGCAGAGCCTTATATTGCTGGAAAAGGCAAAAAAGTTTGTAACTGCGGCACCTACCTCATTGGCAGAGGCATAATCAAGTATCAGCATAAAGATTCAGAACCAGTTGATTATGCTCACTGGAAAAAGGGACACTGGGAATTGAGAATTGAGAATTGAGAATTTAGAGCGCAGAGCGCAGAGCAAGACCCCTTTCGGCACTTCGTGCCACTTCCCACAGCTAAACTGGGGGCAGATCTTCTGTGCCACCAACCAAGATGCTGCCCCGATAAGCGGGGAGCCTCTTCAAGAAAGTAGCCTCAAGGGAGGGCTTTAGGACAATCACCACTCATTACCCAAAACCACAAAACCCGAAAAAACGCCTAAAATAGGCGTTTTTTCAGCCAAGCGAAGCTTGGTGAATTAGGAATTAGATTAAATTAATTGTCTACACATTTGTCATAATAAGTATAGCGTATGGGCTTTAGCCCTGAAAGCTATACGTTTATGACAATGTATAGACAACAAAATAAAAGAAATACTAATGTGGCCACCTCCCCCACCATTAGTGAGGAAGAATCACGACTGCTCGCAATAACAAATAGATTATTCAGCTAGCGGGAAAACCTGAAGAGGAGTCTTTATCTGGCCATCACGGTCTGCTAATCCGTAACCAATAGCTACAACCTTACCGGTAATAGGCTTATTATAGCCTTTATCTTCGCAGAAAGCCCCGAATCTTCTAAGCATTTCGCCGTCAGACTTTGCGAGAAGAGTTAAATGTGGGTCGAACTGAGAAAAAACGTTGGGACTGCCATATTTCTTTATACATTCAACTTTGGCAGGCATACTCTTAGCCCATTCAGGAACATAGTCTGATTTTGCTCTCAAGAAAGCAAGCCTATTGGCAACTTCATCGCAGAGAGCCTGAAGTTCTTTGTTGTTTTCTAAGCCCATAAACAGCCAATCGCTGGCTGCGATTTCAATACCTTTGGTATTAATAGGAAACTGCTTTGTGTTGTTTGCTATTCTTTTAACGATAGTAGCAACTAGTTTCTGTCTGCCTAAAGGATAAGCAGTCATATAAAGGGTGCAGTGCTGCTGATAGCCTTTTAAAGCAAAAGTTTCAACGTTTTCTGTAATTTTAAGGTCTACAGTTGCAACTTTTACCTGGTCCTGAATGTTTTCAGATATAACTGCAAAAACATTTATCTTATCTGTTTCAATTCTTTTCTGTTCGGCTTTAAGCCATGCAGGAACACCAATAACAAAACCTAATATTATCGGAACAACCAAAAGTTTAAACCACTTTGAATTTCTCATTTTATTCTCCTTTTCATTCCTTAGCTTTGAAGTTTAGATAAATAATTGCAATATGTCAATTCTATTTCGTGTTGACCGCGGAGGAGAATAAGGTCGAACAAGCGACTGTCCGCTATTATGTTATACGCTGTCGCTAAACAAAGGTTTACTATGGTTAGATCACCACCCCTTTAATTCCCCTCCTCAAGGAG
>JAFXRA010000281.1 GCA_017526725.1 Candidatus Rifleibacteriota bacterium | reverse complement strand
TATTTTTCCATCTTTTATTAGCGGAGTAGAACTTCCGACTGTCAGAGTAGCATTAGGATCATCGGTATTTATGACAAGGGTATCAGAAGCAGAAACTGAAGAAGAAGCGACACCTGCAGCCTCAGCCATAACTTCGATTTCTGTATCTGTTTCATAGTCTTCAGGGGAATAAGTATTATTACCGTTTACTGCTCTATATATAGTATCTAAATAACTTTCGCTTTGAGCCATTAAAGAGGTTGGCGGAACTAAAGCGAGAAAAACAAATACAAATATATATGTAATCAATATTTTATATAAATTATGCTTCATAGGTTTATACCGTACCCTTAAATATAATTATAATTAAAAAATGTCAACTTGGCAATTATTTTCTACCCCCAACTTTTCCAACAAAACACAAAAATACTAAGTTAAAAAGCAACATAAGCCGATAGATTTTTGCGTAGTGTCAAAATTTAGCCATACATAGTTCTAAACGGATATATATGCAGAAACATATAATAAAAAACGGGCAAATCAAGCAAATCCGAGGCGTCATTTTCCTCGCAATTCTGTGTTTTTTGTGTTTTAATCCTGTTTTTGCCTTCGAAGTTTCTGTAGACACACAAAAATACCCTGTTGAAGTATATGGCGATTATCTGGAATACAGAACGAAAGATGAACAAGTCATAGCAAAAGGCAAAGCTTACATTTCCTATCAGGATATGAAAATAAGTGGTGACAATATTCAAGCCAATACAGGAACCGAAGACATATTTGCACAGGGCAACGTAGACTTTTGGAAAGGTTATGACGAAGTCAGCGGTGATTTCATCGTTTACAATATGCAGACAGGCAAAGGCTGGATGCGCAATGCAGAAGTCAAAAAAAGCCGCAACTATTTTAAAGCCAAAGACGTCTACGTAAGTCCAGAACATACTATTGCACATGAAATTATGCAGACAACCTGCGATAATATAGAAAACCCACACTACAGCCTGGAAGCAAAACTTCTTGAAAGCTACCCGGGACATTCAATGACAATGGAAGGTCTTCGTGCAAAATGGCACGGAAAGACCATTTTCTATCAGGCAGTAAATAAAAGTCAGGCTGAAGACAAGCGGGGCAAATTCTTTACTATGCGCCAAGGTTCTTCAGACATAGATGGCTATTATGTAAAACTTGCAACAGACCTCCTTGTAAACGAATATCTATCAGGGAAACTCAATTATGATTGGTATGAAAAAAGAGGTTTCGGCTTCGGCTTCAATGGCACTTATTCTGTTCCTCATGACAAAGGAAACGGTTCTTTATACTACTACAGTTTGAATGAAACTAAAAAAGGCCATTATAATAAACAACTCAACTGGTCTTACAACTTAACATTCAAAAGCGGTGAAACCTTAAGCACCACAATCAACTATACAGGCGACAAATATAACGGCCAGGCAGAAAACCAGGATATGACAGTAACAGCCACATTCAGACCTGTGCTCAAGTTTATGAATATGGTAATCAATATAAATAAATTCTATGATATAGATAAAGACAAATATATTCTAGACAGAGCCTATCAGTTTGTTAACCGCTTACCGGAAATCAATTTCAGTTTCCCATCCTGGACAGCACCGATAATTCCTCTTACAGTTAATTTCAGCGGAATGTATGGTCACTACGAAGAAAGCGAAGGCGAAGGAAAGAAAGATACAGAAAAGAAAGACGGAAGACTATCTTTCAGCGTTCCTGCAATAGAAATCCATCCCAGATTCCAGTTTACTCCTTCATACAACTTTGAAAAGAGTTATTACACTGGCGGCAATGAACGTGAAAATGGTAATACAATGGTGAGAGCCAGTCATAAGTTTTCTAATGTAGCTAGTATGGAATTTAACTATAACGTTTCGACTTCCAAAGGTCGTTCACCATTTAAATTCGATAACGTTACAACCATAGATCAGACTTCTACCAGATTAAGATTTGCAGAAAACTCATGGGTATTTAATCCTCTGAATTTCAACTACAATAGAACAACAAGAAGATTGGAACAAGTTTATTGGGATTATTCAAGACGTTCTAGACAAGATGCATACAGAACATGGGAATTCTTTATGCGAAGAGATTACGTTGTTGATTATGAAACCCCCTTATCAAAAATCAACTTCGGCGCAATAAAAGCCAACAACTTAAATGCCCGCTACAGAATGTCTACAGAATACTGGTCTTTTGACACAAGTATTTCAATTCCTCAGCAATATAAAAAGATCACCACAACATCATTCAATTATTCGACAGTTATCAGACCTCTTTGGGCTATTAACACTTCTGGTACTTACAACAATCTGACCCATAAGATGAGTCCATTGACAATAGGTATTACAAGAGATCTGCACTGTTGGGAAGGAAGAGCTGAATATAATCACGAAAGAAAAGAATTCTGGGTTGAATTCTATCTTAAAGCATTCCCGAATGATAGCGGCCGCTTCAATTACGGTTTTGACGACAATAAACTTTCAGCAAAACTTGCGGCATATGACCAGATTGCTCAACGTTACGATAATTACTAAAAATTACATATGTCTATAGCAAAAAATAGTTTATAATGAATAATAAGTTAAGAGAAATAAGTTCATAAACTTAAAACAAAATAGTACATATGGAGATTAACAGATGAAAATATATGCCGGTTCAGACCATGCAGGTCTTTCTTTAAAGAAAATTCTAATAGCCCATTTAGAAAAGAATGGTCATCAGGTTGAAGACTTAGGAACCTATACAGCCGATTCTTGCGATTACCCAGATTATGCGCACAAAGTTGCCGAAAAAGTATTAGAAGACAGTAGTTCAAAAGGTCTTCTCGTTTGCGGTTCAGGCATAGGCATTTCTATAGCAGCCAACAGACACCCAGGAATCAGAGCAGCTTTAGTTCACTGTTCCTTAGAAGCAGAACTCTCTAGAAAACATAACAATGCCAACATAATTGTTATGGGCGGACGTATTATCGGCGAAGAAATCGCAAAAGACGCTCTAGACAGATTCTTAGCAACAGAATTTGAAGGCGGTCGCCACGAAAACCGCATTAAAAAAATTGAAATAAACAAATAAACATCTCTAAAAAAGCAATAAAAATCAAGGAGATAAAATGGAAGAAAACGGCAAAACTTCGGTAAAAAATGAATTGAATGAAAGACCGGATTGGGACACCTACTTTCTACGAATAGCCAAATTGGTTGCCCAGCGTTCAACCTGTATCAGACGTCAGGTTGGCGCAGTAATAGTCAGAGAAAACAGAATTCTGGCTACTGGCTACAATGGTGCTCCTAACGGAGTCGCTCATTGCTTTCAACGTCCGGAAGGCTGTTTAAGAGAAGCTCAGCACATACCTTCTGGCCAGCGCCAGGAACTTTGCAGAGGATTACATGCTGAACAGAATGCTATTTTGCAGGCAGCGGCTTTTGGTGTTTCTCTTAAAGATAGTGTGGTATACTGTACCCATCAGCCATGCGTAACTTGCGGAAAAATGTTGATTAATGCCGGCATCAAACGTATAGTATTCTTAGGGGATTATCCTGACGAACTCTCTTTAGAAATGTTAAAAGAAGTCAATATGAAGCTTGAAAGGATAAAAATAGATTAAAATTATGGCCAAAATCCTAATTGACGGTGGAAAACCATTATCAGGAACAATAAAAGTCAGTGGAGCCAAAAATGCTGCACTTCCGATAATTGCTGGTGTTATATTAAGCACTAAGCCTGTAAAACTTACAAATGTTCCTGCTCTTAACGATGTTACAACTATTTCAAAAGTTCTGGAAGCTTTAGGCGTTAAAGTAGCCCGCACCTCAAACAACTGCTATGAATTTGATGCTTCAGGCAAAATAAGCGAAGAAGCTCCATATGAATTAGTAAAAACAATGAGAGCCAGTTTTTTTGTAATGGGACCACTTCTTGCCAGATTAAAAAAAGCAAGAGTTCCGCTACCTGGCGGATGTGCAATAGGAGTTAGACCAGTAAATATTCACTTAAAGGGTTTTGAAGAACTTGGAGCAAAGGTTTCAATAGAAAGCGGCTGTGCTGTTGCTGTTGCAGACCGCTTAATCGGAACCAAAATTCATCTTGATTTTCCTTCTGTCGGAGCAACAGAAAACCTTATAATGGCTGCAACCCTTGCCGAAGGGGAAACAATCATCGAAAATGCAGCTCAAGAACCTGAAATTGTAGATTTAGCCAACTTTCTCAATGCCTTAGGTGCAAAAATCAAAGGTGCTGGTGGCCCAAGCATCATTGTTGAAGGTGTAAAAGAATTAGGCGGCTGCAACTACAGCATAATGCCTGACCGTATAGAAGCAGGCACATTTGCCGTTCTCGGAGCAATGACCAAAGGCCCCATCAGAGTAGAAAACTGCAATCCAGACCATCTTCTGGCATTAACAGCAAAACTCAGAGAAATGGGTGCTACAATAGAATGTGGTAAAGATTATATTATCGCAAGTTCTAAAGACAGACTAAAGGCAAGCGAAGTAAAAACCCTGCCTTACCCTGGCTTTCCAACAGACATGCAGGCTCAGTTAATGACAGCAATGTGTCTGGCAGAAGGAACTTCTTCTGTTACTGAAACAATTTTTGAAAACAGATTTATGCATGTTTCTGAGCTATCAAGAATGGGAGCCAACATAAACATTCATGAAAGAACAGCAGTAATTCATGGAGTTAAAACATTGGAAGGAGCCCCTGTTGCTGCAACAGATTTAAGAGCAGGTGCTGCTATGGTTCTTGCCGGTCTTGTTGCTCAAGGGCACACAGAAATTAGTCAAATTTATCATATAGACCGCGGATACGAAGACCTTGTCGGCCGCATAAACAGACTTGGAGCAAATATTACACGCATCGAAGGATAAAAATCACAATTAAAGAGGAAAGAAAATGACTGATTCTTCTAAAAAACGTTTTGAAAAGCTTATTGACGGTCTTAAAAGTTCTGATAGAGAAGTTAAATTAATGTCTATTGCTGCTCTAGGGATTCTAAAAATAAAAAAGCATTCTGAAGCACTTTGTGATTTGCTTGCTTCACCAAACTTAGAAATTCTTTCAGCAACAATAAAATCATTAGGGCAAATAGGCAACCCTGATTCCGTCAAATATCTTATTGATTTCGTAGGTAATCCTAACGAAAAAATATCAAGTGAAGCTTTCAATAGTTTAAAGAAAATAGATTTATCATCAGTCGAAGATATTGTTATAAAAGCCTGTAGTGCTGATCAGCCTGCTGCATTACGAAAAAAGATTGTTGAATTGCTTTCTGATTATAATGATATCAGAGTAAGCTCTTTAATGAATGAAATTTTAGGGCAGACAAGAGACCCGGAACTTCTTTCTGCAACAATAAGCTACTTCATAAAATACCCGTCACCAGAACGTCATACCTCTTTAAAAATGCTGGCAGGAAACGGCGATTGGAATATTTCTCTAACAGCCAACCTGGCTCTTTCAAGATTAAAAGACCAGAGTGCCTTTAACCATATTAAAAGACTTGCCAAATCTTCAAATTCAGAAGTTCGCCAGATCATTGTTGATTCATTGAACTATCATCCGCTGATAGAAGACAGAGATGTCTATCAGATTCTGTTCAGCGACAATAGAGCTAATATTAGAAAGGCTTCTCTAGAAGGCTTGAATCTCTTTGCTTCAGATGAAAGAATTAAAATAATCCGACAACTTCTTAGTATAGAAAAAGAAAAAAATATTCGTATTCTTCTGATCAAAAAAGCTGCTGCTGAAAAGACTCCACTGCTCTTTGACGAATTATTTAAGCTTCTTCAATCTACAGATGAAGAAATACAAAAAGCCAGTATTGAAGCATTAGGGGAAATCGGCGAAAAAATAGTAGACCGAATTCTATTAGATTACGAAAGAATGCCTTTACTTTTAAAAGAACAGCTTTTATTGGTTTTAGGCAGAATAGGAAGTTCCAAAGCATCTTATCTGGTTAAAGAAGCTCTCTTTGCAAAAGAAAGATGGCTCAGAATCAATGCCATCGAAGCAACGGTCAATATAAAATCCCCTGAATTAATTGAAAATCTTTTAAATATAGTCAACACCCCGAGTACAGACATCTGGGTAATGGCAACAGGTGTATCTGCATTAGGCAGAATCAGCCATGACAAATGTATAGAAACCCTTATTCCCCATTTAAAAAATAAAGACGCCAGAGTAAGAGCCAATACCATAGAAGCTCTTTCCAGCCATAAATGGGAAGGGTTAGCAGAATCCTGTTTTTCATTGTTAAAAGACAGAAACGATCGTGTTAGAGTTAATGCTGCAATAGCACTATGGAAAAGCGGTCATTCTGAAGTTTTTTCTGAGTTGGAAAAAATGTCTCATGACAGAAGCAGATGGGTTAGAGCTTCTGCTGTCTTTGCCCTTGGTCAGATTGACGACCCGGAAGGAATACCTATACTTATCAGAATGCTTCACGACACAGAAGACATGGTTTACAGAAACACTCTTGAAGCTCTTAGCTGGCATGGTGATCTCAGGGCCCTTATACCTCTTCTGAATGAAGCCAACAGAGGTCGATTGAAGCCGGAATTTTACGAAATGATTCTGGACAGATTTGCTCAGACAATTAAAGAATAACAAGCAGTAAAATGAAAGACGACAAAAAAGCTTATAAAATAATTATTCAATATACTGAGTCGGGCCCCGGCACTAAAAAATACAAAATAGAATACTCAGTAAATGCTCACAACCGCTCAGAAGCTATAGAAGAAGCAGAAAAGTCTTTCAATACTTATTCTCAGAGCAACAGTGCATCATGGGTCAGAATCTTAGACCCAAGTGCAATAAGATGCTGGCGTGTTTTTCCCCAAGACCCCAATACTCCTAAATTTATTGATGAGCTTATAGATAAACTTCCTTGCGATACAAAAGAAGATACAATCAATATTTTGAAAAGACTGGGTGACTTAGAAGATGCTGCAGCCAGTTCAAAGATTATTTCTTTAACAAAATCAGATAATAACGATATAGTTGTAAATGCTGTTGAAGCATTAGGCAAAATTGGCGACCCCACAATCTTTTTTGCTGTAAAAAACTTATATTTTCAGAAAAAAGACCCCGGAATAAAGTTAGCCATTGTAAACAATCTTTTAAAAATAGCTTTGCCAGATGACAATATCACTGGTTTTTATCTCTCGGCAATTAAGGACCCCAATACGAGAGAAGTTGTTTTTAATATGACAGATGCCCGTCTTATACCGGTATGGCTACCGGAAATATCAAATGAAAAAGAATTTGATAGGGTAAAAAAAGCTACTTTAAAATTAGGGGATAAAGCATTGGAAGCTCTTGCTGAATTAAACACCAATCATCCACAGATTTTTTCCTATGCGTCACAATTAGTTAAACTGCTTGAACCAAAGGCTTTAGAAGGAAATTGGAAAGACTGGGAGAAAGCAGTAAAAAAATATAAGCTTTTATAATATTTGATTGTATTTGCTGAATGTGATAGCATTTGTCATCATAAAAAATAGACTTTAATAAAATAATCAGGATAAATAACAAATAGGTCTCGATAGATATGAAAGAAAAACCAAATAAAATGAAAACCATTGCCCTATATATCTTTTTGGGCGTGCTTCTCCTTTCTGTAATAAACTCCCTGGGTGTAAACCAAAGATTTGAAAGAAAAGACTATTCATGGTTCATTCAGCTGCTTAACAATACAGACAATCCTGATGCAAATGCCAAATTGATATCTATAACAATCAACGACAGAGAGATATCTGGTAAATATCAGGAAAGCGTATCTCTTGAAAAAGGCAAAGCAAGAATGCCACAGGCTTTTCACACTATTATACCCGATGACCCGGGACTGATGAATCTTATAAGAAAAGCCGCCGCAGAAAAGAAATTAATAGTCAAAGCAGAACCTCCGGCACAAATGTCCTGGTGGTTGAATCTTCTTATAAATTGGTTCCCTTTCATTATTCTAATCGGTGCCTGGCTCTTTATTCTGAACAAAATGCAGGGCGGCGGAGCTAAGGCTCTTAGCTTTGGAAAAAGCCGTGCCAGAATGGTAGATCCATCAGAAAAACGAGTACTTTTTAAAGATGTTGCCGGTATCAACGAAGCTAAAGAAGATTTGCTTGAAGTTGTTGAATTTTTACGCGACCCAAGAAAATTCACTGACTTAGGCGCAAAAATACCTAGAGGCGTTCTTTTGTTCGGGCCTCCAGGCACAGGTAAAACATTGCTGGCTAGAGCAGTAGCTGGTGAAGCAAGCGTTCCTTTCTTCAATATCAGCGGCTCAGAATTTGTTGAAATGTTTGTAGGTGTCGGTGCATCAAGAGTCAGAGACCTGTTTGATCAGGCAAGAAAAAATGCTCCATGTATTATATTCATGGATGAAATAGATGCTGTCGGCCGTCAAAGAGGTGCTGGTCTCGGCGGTGGTCACGATGAAAGAGAACAGACTCTCAATCAGATTCTAGTTGAAATGGATGGTTTCGACAACACTAAAGGTATTATTCTTATAGCCGCAACCAACCGTCCAGACGTATTAGACCCGGCACTTTTAAGACCTGGACGTTTTGACAGACAAATAGTAGTCGACAGACCTGATATTCGCGGCAGAGAAGAAATACTACAGATTCACGTCAGAGAAAAACCTATCGCTGACGACGTAGATTTAAACGTTCTCGCCAGAAGAACTCCTGGTTTTGCTGGTGCTGAATTGGCAAACCTCGCCAACGAAGCAGCAATATTGGCAGCTAGAAAAGGCAGAAAAGTCATTCTTATGTCTGACTTCGAAGCATCAATAGATAAAGTTATTGCTGGTTCAGAACGTAAAAGCCGTATTATTTCCGAAAAAGAAAAAACCAATACAGCAGTCCATGAAATGGGCCACGCTCTTGTTGCACATTTCCTGCCCGGTTCAGACCCAGTTCACAAAATTACTATTATTCCACGCGGTATGGCATTAGGTCTAACAATGCAGCTTCCAGAAGAAGACCGACTTTCTGTTTCAAGAACTTATTTGAAGAATCAGATTTGTATGCTTCTTGCTGGCCGTGTTGCAGAAGATTTAGTATTTAACGAAATCACATCTGGTGCATCCAACGACATCGAACGTGCAACCAAAATAGCTCGTAAAATGGTCTGCGAATTAGGCATGAGCGATGAAGTAGGTCCATTGCATCTTGCAGAAGGCAATCAACCGGTATTCCTTGGCCGTGATTTCAGTACGCGAAACGATATTTCTGAAGAAACAGCTAGAAAGATAGATGAAGAAATAAAGAAAATAATCGATTGGGCTTTCCAGGAAGCTAGAAGAATTCTTACAGAAAACAGAGAACTTCTGGACAGATGTTCAAAGGCTCTTCTAGAACGTGAAACAATCAATGCTGAAGAATTTGCAAAATTAATAAAAGGTGAAGAACTAGAACCTTTGCCCTCATCTTCAAAACCAGCAATTAAAGAAGCTTCCGAAGACAACAAAATAGAAACACAACCGGAACCGGCTGCAATAGAAGCACCTACTACAACCCAAGACCAGGAAGAAAAAACTGAAACAGAAACAAAACAAGAATAAAACAAAATAATTCTTAAATAGCAAAGAGAAGAACAGTCGTTTAAAAATTAAATTGACAACGGCTGTTCTTTTTATATCTTAAACGAAAAAGTCATAAAATTGACACTAAGCTTGATTTTATGCTATTTTTTTAGATTAGTTTTATAAAACTTACTCCAAATCAAGGAAGCAATATATTAATGAAGAAAACTTTTGTTATAGATACTAATGTTATACTCCACAACCATGGGGCTATTTTTTCTTTTCAAGAACACGATGTAGTTGTTCCTTTAGGTGTTATTGAAGAATTAGATAGATTTAAAGGCGTTAACGATGAACGCGGAAGAGAAGCACGACAAGCTTCCAGAGATTTAGACAATCTTAGAGAATTAGGAAATCTAGCAGAAGGAGTAAAGCTTCCTACCGGTGGAATTCTACAGATAATGATAGATTCCGAATATGACATGCCCAGTATCAGCGGATTAGATGCAAAGAAAGTAGATAACCGCATTCTAGCTTGTGCTCTTACTCTAAAGAAAGCAGGAAAGAACCCGATACTAGTCAGCAAAGACATAAACTGCCGAATTAAAGCAGATGCATTAGGTATTCAAGCAGAAGATTACGAAACCAACAAAATTGATATTGACGAACTCTATTCTGGCTGGAAAGAGCTCATTATGCCGGCAGAAAAAATAGAAACCTTTCTTAGAGAAGAAGGTCTTGAATATAAAGAAAACGACCTCTTCAAGAATGAATTTCTACTTTTAAAAGCTGCTGAAAACGAAAATAAAACAGCCTTAGCCAAATATGACGGCATACAAAAGAAAATACTTCCATTGTTCCACCTCAATTCAAGACCCTGGGGTGTTGAGCCAATGAATCTTCAGCAGAAGTTCGCAATAGAACTCCTTCTTTGTAATGAAATACAGTTAGTAACCTTAGTTGGACGTGCGGGTACCGGTAAAACTCTACTAGCTTTAGCCTGCGGTCTGCAAAAAACAATAGACGAACATCTGTTCCGTAAATTGCTTGTCAGCCGTCCAATAATGCCTTTAGGCAAAGATATAGGTTATCTTCCCGGCTCAAAAGATGAAAAACTAAGTCATTGGATGCAACCGATTTTCGACAATCTGGAATTTGTAATGGACCGTCTTTACAAAAATTCTGATGATGTAGATAAAAAAATCAGATTCCTGATTGAATCTCAGAAAGTTCAAATCGAAGCTATTACTTATATAAGAGGCAGAAGCATTCCAAAACAGTATCTTATTGTTGATGAAGCACAAAACCTGACTCCTCATGAAGTGAAAACAATTATAAGCCGTGCCGGGGAAGGAACCAAAGTCGTTCTGACTGGCGACCCATATCAGATAGATAATCCTTATCTTGATAGTTCTTCAAATGGCCTTAACTTTGTAATTGAAAAATTCAAAGATCATAATTTGTTCGGTCATATCATACTAAATAAATCAGAACGTTCTTCACTCTCTGCACTGGCTTCAGAACTCTTATAATTATAGTTTGTTATGAAAAAGAAAGCTTTAACCTTTTTGGAAATACTCATTGCTGCCACAGTTATGGTAGTAGCAATGATTCCAATATTTGGTATGCTTTCAAAACAAACTGTTGAAACCGATAAAAACGCTTCTCAAGCTTTCGCAATCAATAAAGCAACAGAAGTATTAAATACTCTTCTGGACAATGTTTCCTTTGTAGCTATAAGAGAAGGCAATCCAGGCTATTTGAGAGTTGATGATTTACCTAAATTAGAAAAATACAGCGATTTGGATTCTGACTGGGTAAAGAAAATGTCTTCTATTTTATTCAATCACACAAACCAGGAATCTAACGGCTATAAATGCAGAGGAACTGTTACCGATTCAAAAGGAATAACATATTTAATCCATCTAAGAGTCGAAGACGTAGTTTCAACGATAAAACACAATAAACCTGAGCAGATTAAAATAGGTGAAAGCTTTCCAAATTCATATCCCTATGATTTTTCTGAACAGCAGGAAGTTAATTTTGCTTTCTTAAAAAATCCTTCAATAATAACCAGCAGTAAATGGACCCAGGATTTTGCAGAATCACCCAACGAAACCGGAAAGCCATTTACAGAATTGGACTTAAACAGCAAAGGAGTTTCAGAATCTAAATATAATATATATTTAGATGAAGGCATAGATAACCCAAAACATAGCTATAAAAATCCTACTGCTGAAAGATTTACAGCTAAAATGGTTATGAGCAAAGTTCCTTATAATGTCGAAGAAAGTATGGCTTGGTGCCCCTTTAAGAGACTAATAGTTCAAGTTCAATGGAATATGGAACCCAAATATTATTCAGATCCGGAAAATCCGAAAGGAAATACTCAGCGAATCCATCTTATTGCAATAAAGGGAGATATTGACTCATGAAGTTTTATGGCAATAGAAAAAATGGATCAGCCTTAGTAATAGCTTTGATTTTTTCATTCTGTATGATGATTGCAGTAGGAGCAATGGTTTTTAGGCAAACCTCAACCTCTTCACATAACAAATTAACTCTGTTAAATAAACAGGCTTTTTTTGCTGCTCGTTCTGCAATGCAGCACTTTTTGCTGAAAGCAAAACTTTTTCCCACAGAACTCTATGATGCTGTAGAAATATCTCAAGGCAAAAATCCTTTATTCAATTTTACAGAGTTTTCCGGTGAATATACAGACGGAAGAGAAGCTTTTGAAGAATCTCTGGATCGAGCCAATATTTATATTAAAAAGGTTTATTCTCCGGAGGTTAATACTGAGTTAACTTCTGAAGGGAAACCCAGATATTATTATATTAAACTTCCAAGCAAAAACACTTTTATAAGACTTGCCAGTTTCCATAACCCGGATTATCGTTTTCTGACCAAAGACCTGGCAAAAGATTCACAAAATGTTAAATATACCGAACCCAATGAACCAAACAGCGAATACAATGCAACAAAATATCTTGCTTATTATTACAGAGACTGTACAAATTATCCGATAAACGACAAAAATCTGCAGCCAAATCTAGAAATAATAAAAGCAAATGGTATAAAGAACCCCAATAAGTTCGATATCGCTGTAGAAGATGGCTATCCATATACTATGCGTTACAGTGTGGCAGATGTTAAAGTTAAAGCAATTCAAGGCATGAGAAAATACGGCGAAGAAGCTATCGAAATAACAGTTGAAGGTAGCGCCACTGATTTTCAGAACAAAAATCAAAACCAACTAATAGTACACACACAAAGAATAACAAGAAAGGGAAGCATTTAATGAATAAAAGAAAAGCTTTTACCCTTGTTGAAGTAGTTATTGCACTGACTATATTCAGTTTTCTTCTAGTAGGAATCTACAAAGTATTTATCGGCGGCAGCCAAACCGCCGGAAAAGGGCAATGGATAAACAACACTGTAGACCAGATGCGAAACGCACTGTCTTTAATCAGTAATGAAATAAGAAAAGCAACGTACCCCACAACTATGTTCAAGAATACAATTTATGACCCTTGCGACAATAACGACAAGACAGTTCCGGGGAAATACTATTTAAGAATCCTTCAAGACGGAACTCCAATAAATGTTCCTTCAGAAGATAGACTAAAAATTATGGACTGGTGCGTTTGCTCTTCAGAAAAACCTGAAGAAAATCAAAAGGGTAAGTTCATCAATCATCAGCTTTATCTTGTTTACAAAACAAAAGTTGGTTCTACAATAACAGGAGATTTGGTTTTAAAAACAGAAGCATTTAATTTTACGACTGACTCAAAAAATAATTATGCACGATCTGGAAAAATTTTTCTTACGCCGATACCCTCTGAAACATATGAAAAAACCCTTGTTAATGACGTTGAAAGAATAGAATTTGTTGTCGGTGGAAAAATAAATATTCAAAAACCTTTGGAATTTTTACCAATTTCGGTTAAAATACGTACGCTATATTCTAAAGACACTAAAGTCTTTAAAGAAAATTCTATTATGGCAACACCTCAAGTTGCTATAGGTTTATTATAGGTTACAATATTTAATCATGGCAAAGCAATGGCATCAACTTGAAAGGCTTGATCATAAAGCTCTAAAAAAGCTGCAGTTAGAAAGAGAAAAAGCAGCTAAGATAGCAGCTGAAAAAGAGTTGCGGCAAAAAAGCATCATCATTGGCGGTGTAATAGTAGTTGCTTTAATTGCTCTAATCATATTGTGTATATCAATAAAAAATAAAAAGGAAGCTAACAGAAAAGAACAAGCCCGAGAAAAGTTATTGTATACAAATGTTTCGGAATTTCTCGGAACAGTAGAATATAGAAGAAAGAGCGATTGGTCTCCATTAACCAAAAATCTTAACTTCAAAGAAGACTATTCTTTCAGAACTTCTGAAGAATCATCCTTAACCTTACAAATGCAGTTTGATAATCAGGTGAAGGTATATTCTTCCAGCGAAGTAACGGTTGCCCCGCCTGTTTTAGAAAAAAATGAACCTAAAATAAACAAACAAATAGTAGAATTGACTAGAGGCGAATTAACTGCTGTTATATCAATCGGAGGCAGAGGCCTGGTACATATTAGAACTTCTAACATATATATCAAAGCTCAGTCTGGTTTATTTAAAGTTATTTATAATGACGAACAAGATAAAGGCGAAGTTGTCGTAAAGAACGGGCTGGTTGAAGTCAGCGAAGAAGGTAGCAGCGAAAAACCAGTAAAACTTTCTGGTTTCTACAAGGTTACCTTTGAAAAAGGAGAACTTAGCAGCCCCTCTCAAGCAAGCGTAATCCAATACGATTGGCACTAACATAGCCCAATAATGCTTTTTAAACAGCATTATAAAACTTATTCGTTTATCCTCAGTCAGCCAATCTATTTACCATACTCATAGAAAACAAAAATAATGATTAAGATAGAAAAAACAAGAGTTCATAATCTAAAAGATTTAAGTGTAAACATTCCAACAAACGCATTAACAGTAATTACCGGGGTTTCAGGTTCTGGCAAATCTTCTTTAGCCTTCGATACCATACACGCAGAAGGCCAAAGGAGATATATGGAATCTCTTTCTTCATATGCAAGACAATTTTTAATGCAGATGGATAAACCGGACTGCGATTCCATCGAAGGTCTTTCTCCAACAATAGCAATTCAGCAGAAATCCACAAACAGAAACCCGCGCTCTACTGTTGGAACAGTAACAGAACTCTATGATTATTTCAGACTTCTCTTTGCTGCTATTGGCAAACCTCACTGTCCACAATGTGGAAAACCTGTGGAAAGCTCAAGCCCTCAGCAAATAGTTGAAACCTTATACACTTACCCAGATAAAACAAAAGTAACCTTGTTAGCGCCTGTAGTAAGAGGTAGAAAAGGGGAATACACAAAAGTTTTTGATGAACTCAGAAAAGAAGGTTTATCAAGAGTTAGAGTAGATGGGGACATGTGGTCATTAGAAGACGAAATTCCTGAACTGGACCGCAACAAAAAGCATAATATAGAAGTAGCCGTAGATAGAGTCAGAATTTCAAGCGATAACAAAGAATCTACTGTTGCTCGTCTAACAGAAGCAGTTGAACTATGTTTTAAACTGGCAGACGGCCATCTTCTTACTAGTATCGAAGAAGAAAATGGTGACAAACCTATAGAAAAGCTCTACAGTGAAAATCTTCGCTGCCCAGAATGTGATATTTCCTTGCCAGAAATAAAACCTAGACTATTTTCTTTCAACGCTCCTTACGGCTCATGCCCTGAATGCAGCGGCATCGGCTATAAGTTGGTTGTAGACCCAGATTTAATTGTTCCAGACAAAAGTTTATCAATAAATCAAGGCTGTATAACCTCTGAAAGCTGGTTTGATTCCAGTGTATCACACCAATGGCTGGAAGGGCTTGCAAAAGCATATAAGTTCTCGTTAGATACGCCATACAAAGATCTTCCTGAAGATATAAAAGATATTATTTTATACGGAAACGGCAATAAAAATATTACAATCAATTATTCCGGCCGTACCATGAAAAATGTCATTATGACTAAACCTTTTGAAGGTGTAGCAAATACTCTTTCCAGACGTCACGCTGAAACAAAATCAGACGGAACAAGAGCCTGGTATGAAAGGTTTATGCGCGAACTTCCATGTAATAGCTGTCATGGCAAACGTCTCAACGAAGTAGCCCTTTCTGTAAGAATCAAGGGCGAAAACATATGGGAATTATCTCAACATTCTGTTACAGAATTAGTAGATTTCTTCAATACTCTCAGTCATGAACTGAACAAACGAGATGCTTTCGTTGTTAAGAAAGTTATGGAACAGATAACCAGCAGACTGAAATTCTTAAAAGATGTTGGTTTGGAATATCTAAACATGTCTCGTGCAGCTTACACTCTTTCTGGTGGTGAAGCTCAGCGTATCAGACTTGCCACACAGATTGGCTCTGCTCTCGTTGGCGTAACATATGTATTAGACGAACCAAGCATAGGATTGCATCCTAGAGACAACAGAAAGCTTATAGCTTCTTTGAAAAATCTTAGAGATATAGGTAATACAGTCATAGTAGTAGAACATGACAAAGAAATTATGACTGAAGCAGACCAGATTATAGATATTGGACCAGAAGCCGGAGCTTATGGTGGTCAGCTCGTATCGCAAGGAACTCCAAAAGAAGTGATGAAAGACCAGAACTCTATTACCGGCAAATATTTGAGTGGCAGAGAGTTTATTCCTGTTCCGACAGAACGAAGAGAAGGGAACGGCAAAGTAATCACATTAAAAGGCTGCACCCATAATAATCTTAAAAACATAGACGTAGAATTTCCATTAGGAAAACTTATTGTTGTAACAGGTGTCTCAGGGTCAGGCAAATCAAGCTTAATAACAGATACTCTTTACCCGATTTTAAGCAATCATATTTATAATACAAAGCACGAAACAGGGGCTTATAAAAAGATTATCGGTATAGATAACATAGACAAGGTTGTTAATATAGACCAAGACCCAATCGGAAGAAGCCCCCGTTCTAATCCTGCAACTTATACAGGCATCTTCACCCCTATCAGAGAACTTTTTGCTCAAACAGTCGAAGCCAAAACAAGAGGTTACACAGCCGGGCGTTTCAGTTTTAACGTAAAAGGCGGCCGCTGCGAAGCCTGTGAAGGTTCTGGCGAATTAGTTGTGGAAATGCACTTTTTGCCAGATGTTTACGTCACATGCGACCAGTGTAAGGGAACACGCTTTAACGGTGAAACTCTTAAATGCCGTTTCAAAGGCCTTAACATTGCTGAAGTGCTCAACATGAGCGTTGACGAGGCATTGCCATTCTTTGAACCATTCTACGCCATCAGCAGAAAACTGCAAACCTTGAAAGACGTTGGTTTGGGCTATATAAAACTAGGGCAAGCCAGCACCACATTCTCAGGCGGTGAAGCCCAAAGAATCAAATTAGCGACAGAATTATCAAAAGTAGCTACAGGTTCAACCTTTTATCTGCTAGATGAACCGACAACAGGTCTGCATTTCAGAGATGTTCAAAAACTTATTGAAGTTTTAAATCGCTTGGTGGAAAAAGGCAATACTGTTCTAGTTATAGAACATAATCTTGATGTTATAAAAGTTGCTGACTATATTATAGATTTGGGTCCAGAAGGTGGCGACAATGGCGGCCAAATTATAGCTACAGGCACCCCAGAAAAAATCGCCAAAAACAAAAAATCAGCTACAGGGCAATTTATAGCCCAGGAACTTAAAAAGAAATAACATTATCTAATAATGTCCTTAC
>JAFXRA010000280.1 GCA_017526725.1 Candidatus Rifleibacteriota bacterium | reverse complement strand
CACCAGGAACTGTAGCAGTCGGATAAGTCGCGTAAGCTTGTTCTGTGTCATCAAAATTAATATTTTTAAGCAGTAAGTTTTTAACAACTAAGGTACTTGGGGCTAAATCACTTACCTTTTGAGGATAACAAACTCTGTCATTTATTCCTTCAATAAGCTGGAATACCCATCTTCTGTTGTCGTTTTGAGAAACCAGTTCTACTTCTATACTTGGCGGGTCATTGTCTATTCTTTCCAGATATTGTGCGGTTGAAACTTCATATGCTTCATTAACATCAAGACCTTCTTGATCTATTCCTATGTTGTTTGTATAAATGTCTTTGTTATAGAAATGATGTAATGTCTTTTTACCGTCTTTCCCTTGACCATCACAAACTTTGCCTACAATTCCATAATATAGAGATCCAATCCAGTTTTCAGGTTTAAGATTCTTTTTTTCTGCAATTGTTATTTCACCATTATTTGAAGATGATGGTTTAAAATAATCAGGGGCTAATGGATTAACTGTCATAGTATAGTTAAGGTTAAATCTCCAGGTATCATCAAGAGCAAAATAGGTATCTTGAGCACCTGTTGAAGATTTGACAACAGTTATATTCCCTGCAGGAACTTTTCTAACCACATATTTCCTGTTGTCGTTTTCTATACCATAACGAATTTTTGATTCATCGTCCCAACTTTGTAATGCTAAAACAGGTATTGATTTTGCTTCGTCGTCTTCGATTTGTTTTATTTGTTTTTTAGCTATATATGTTCCTGAGAGGAATGGATTGTTGTCTTTTATTTCGCATTCGAAATCAGCAGAATCCGAAGGATCACCTGTGGTTTCTGTTCGAGGCAGTTTTTGTGTTAATTGTGATTTGTCTTCCAATGTGGGTATCTCTTTGTCTCTAACACAAAGTTTTACTATTGGAGGCTTAGGATCAGTTTCTCCTGTTGGAATTGCATACAAACTAGAAATACCATCGCCACTTTTACTGAAGTTTTGGTTGACTAGTTTCCCAGAAGAATTGGTTTTTAACATACTTATGACGTGAATTGGGCTAGGGCCATTTCCACCGTCTTCTGCATCAAGATATGGAACAACACTGCTGTATTGTCCTTTTTTATTATCTATTTTATCGTTAAGGTCATTATTTAGCCATGTAACTCGAGGATAGATAATTTCTAAATCTAATGTATAATCTTTAGGGTCTCTAGGTGTTCTGATTTTGTTGGTATTCTCTTGAGGTATAGTATATGAGATGTGATATTTTCTAGCATCTATTTCTTCGCATTTTTCCAAATCTACTTTTTCAAAGGTTCCGCTAGTGATTAATTCCCCACGGTCAACAATAGAAAAGCCATCCGTCTGGACAACATCATCTTCTGGATTAGCTGTTTTTCTTAAGTAGAGTGCCCATTGTATAAATTTCATATCTTTACTGTTTGGGGTTTTGTCTACTTGAGTTCCAGCAAGAGCTGATCTGGATTCTACAGTAGTTGTTTTGACTTTTCCTGGATTAAGAATAGTCGTAACAAAAGAATTTTCTAAGTCATCTTCTCGACCGCTGCCATAGTTATAAACATGTGTTGTTGATGCTATATCAGGATCTATAATACCTTTTAAATTAGCTATTTTTTTTGCTCTATTATATAATTTTGTATAATAATCATAGTCCCAAACGCCAATTCCATCATATACCTCATAATTGCCGGTATCATTGTTATATTTATCTCTATAGAATTGAGCATCAAAAGAGATTGTAATATCACCAAATTCATTGTCTTCTAAGCAGGTTAAATCTTCATCATCTGCTTTTTCAGAATCGTCTAGATTTTTTCTTTTATTATCAAAAGTCATAGATATATTGGTTATATAACTAGGACTATTGTTAAGGTTTAAATCATTAGCATAAACAGAAAGTAGCAGTGGTTCTGTGATAAAAGATTTTTGTGCTATCTGTAATTGTGCTGGACGGTCTGCTGTTCCTAAATTAGAAAAGTAATTGTAGGTAACATGGGCTTGAATTATATAACGACCAGGTTGTTTAAATTGGTATTTATGGCTGAGAAATGACCCTGTTCCCTTAAACTTTTCAATATCATTAACTAATTTCAAATCTTCTTTATTTGCGTAATCATTAGATTCATTAATTAAATTTACGGCTGTTGTGTTTTCAACTTGAGCAAAATACCATGTTATTTCTGTTGCATAATCTTTTGCTTCAAACATGCTGGAAGGGAAACCACTTGCAAAACTGTCACCGTCTTCATCATGTTCATACTTGCCTTCAGTATTTGGGTTAGTGTTTAATTCTACACCGGCTAAGAAAGGATTGCCGTTATCATCATATATATCACCTATAGTTTTTAAACCAGGATCTTTTCCATCAACTTTTTTGGGCTTATAGCCTTCAACTTTGAATTCAAATTCTTCATCTTCATTTATAGTTGTATTTTTATAGTTAGGTGTGTTTTCTGCTTCAGTTATAACAGTAATATAATGGTTAGTTGTTCCGTTAATTTCAATTGGTGAATCGGCAATATTAACTACTGCTAGTTCTGCTTCCAGGTTAGAAATTCTAGCATTTTCTTCTTCTTGAATCCAGAAAGGATAAGAAAACTTAATTGAATTATTACTGGCTACTTCTAACCTGTTTCTCCAATTATCAAAACCTACTTTCATATGACCGCGGTCTTCTTCTTCTCCTATACCGCCGTCAGCTGGAGCATATCTCTTAACTGTTTTGTAAACATTCTGCATAAGAGTAATGTTTTTATAATCTCCAGGCTTTTGTTGCCCGTTAGGAATTTCTTCTACCACCAATGTTTCTTCGCTGCCATTTTTTATTATAGTTTCTCTTATCCATTTAGTAGGAGTTTCAACTTGAACAGAAATAGGTTCTGTATACTTAGAAAATGATACTGTCGAGATGGCCTTTTCAGGATCAATAGAACCAGCACTGATTTCGTCATTTGCATTAGTTGTTTCGAGGTCAGTTGGTTCTTCTGCTGTTTTAAGAGCATAGAGAAAGCCGTCACCATCTATAGCTATACTGTCTACTTTCCCGGTAAGTTGATTAGTGTAAACCTCTGCTACAGGGTTATTGTTATTAACATAGTCGATTTTCTTTAAACAGGTTGGGTTTTCTTCTGTTTCTTTATAATATTCATAAGCAAGGCCGCCTACACCCCACCATGAATCTTGAACAACGAATTTGTCAGCTGAAGAACCGTAAATAAAATCGTAATTAGTTCCCTTGGAAAAATTAGAAGATACCCCTATGGTTTTTATCGTTGCAGGGGTAACACCATTTGCTACTAAGTAATCTTTATTTGTTATTACATTATTAAAATATTCGCCTTTTACGTCTGTTGCGATATCAATAGTTTGAGATGGTTTCCCTTTTTCAACCACTCTTAAAGAAGCATCTATGCTTTCTTTAGGATTAAAAAACACGCCTAATGGATTGAAACCATAACGTCTGCCTGTTGTAGAAGTAACAACATTAACTTTTGACATAGCTGCAATAGCAGTATTATCGGGCGGAGCACCACCAGTAATACAGTTATCACCGCAGATCTTTCCATAAGCTTCTTTAACTTTAACGTCTATAGAATTTAATACTTTTTTGCTTTCTTCTTTTAATGTTAAACCAACAGGTACAGCACCTGTGGTAGTATCATCACCGCAATATAAATCTAGTGGGTTTTCTCGTTTTTGATAAATATGTTTAACTATACAGGCGAATAAGTGTTTTGATTCAAATGTACTGTCGCCAGGGAAAACACCAGCCCCATTTGTTTTATCTAACTCATATAGAGGTCTTTGGACTAGATTACCGTCTGCGTCAAGATAATCTCCTCCATCCATGGGTTTACCAATTAATAAAGGATATTTAGTGCAGGATGTGGTTGCATAAAGATAATAGCAAACAGCGCCAAAATGTGAAGGAAGAATTATCTTTTTCTCATCTTTTGGATGTTTTATTGCTGAAGAATTTGTACTGTTGGCATCAGACTTATAAGTTCCATCCCATATTGGAGTGCCTCTGAGTCCGTCTTTGGAATTCAAATATCTAACGCCATTAGGTCCATTGAATCTACATACATATTTATATGTATTTCCTGCAAGAGTAACGTCTTTATACCAGAAAACATATTGAGACGAATCATTTGATGGGAATGGTGAGCCATAAGGTCCATGAGGACAACCAGAACGAATATATTCTTTAGCGTTAAAATCATCTGGTTTTGCTGCTGAAACATATATTGGAGAATCATCAGGGAAAGTCATGTTTGGCAGCCAGCCTGGATCAGCGTCTTTAAAAGAGTCTTCAGATGCTTTTGTAGCTTTGAAAAGAAAAATCTGATTCTTTTGATTGGCGGCCAAACCACTGATTTTAATATCATCTTTATTTGCCGAACCAATTAAATCTGAAACAGTAAACAATGGAGAGCCAAGAGTGGGGTTCATGACATCTCCATTCCCTAGATTGAACCTATAAACACCAGGAGAATTGCTTATATCAGGAGACAATAAAACATAAGCTATACCATTTTTGGCTTTAGGAGCGTCTTCGGCATAACTTACAGTCACACAAGAACCCATAAGCATTATTGCTGACATCATGATATTAATTAGTTTTCTGCTTTTCTTGTTCGACATTATATTTCCTCCTGATTATCTAGGGTTTACTTATCAGTTTTCTTCATTGTTTAGGATTTTTTCAAAAAACTCAAGAATGAACTTGCGCTGGTCTTCGCCAATTTTATGTTTTTGATATATATAATCAACAACAGCGGGTGTCATGTTCAAACCACCTTTCATGACAAAGGCTGAAAGACGTCTGTCATTACCATTTCTAAACGCCGAATTCTTTGAACTCAGCCAGGCGTTTAAAGCTTCACCTGTAGTCTTTTTACCATCTTTTGATGAAACAATCTGGTCGAAGTTATCTAAGAATTCACCTATCGGATTATCAATGGTTATACCACTTTCAATATATGCTATTTCTGCAGAACTGTTAAATACAAAGGCTACTTTATAATGAGCAGCTACCGCTTCCATAGCATCATAGACATCATCTAGAATTAAAGAGAATATATGATCTGTTTCCTTTGGAGAAGTTAAACCTGCATTAATAGGCTTACTTACATAGTTCCCTAATTCCTTATTGGCAGCATAAATCTGTTTGCGTAGTTTATCTGCTTTTATAAGGTACTCTGTTTCTAGTAGATTCTTCTTTTCATTATAACTTTTTTTTGCACTTTCCGACATATCTTTAATTTTTTCTTGGGAAAGTGTTATTTTTTTTACTTTTTTCTGATATTCTTCATCTAATTCTTTTTTTGAACTTTCCAGTTCTTTTATTTTCATAGATATATTATCTAATTTTGCTTTTGCTTCTTGTTTATTTTCTTCTATTCTTTTTTCTCTATTTATTCCTTTTAATGCTTCTAATTTGAACAATTTTGTTTTTATATCAAAATGTCTCATAGTTGGGTGAAGCAGGACAGCATCAGAAACATTTACATAACCAAACTGGCTTTGAGTGGTTTGGGCATAAAGGTTTTCTGCAAACACAAATAAAGTTAAAACTATTAGAAGGAAACAAACTCGACTTTTCATCTTTTTAATTCTCCTATTTCTTTAAAGCAACTATGTCTACATTAGGGGTTCCAACTGCTACTTCTGTTCTTCTTGTTGAACTTCTGGGCATAAGACAGTTGATTGTTATCTGAATCGGCTGTGGTTCTGTATCATTAACTCTATTAGTATCTTGTCTTTCGCATTTTATTGATTCAACATTTTTTACCAAAGTTGTTTTATAAATGCCTTTTGCTGAACCAGGTATGCTTTTTTGGAAAGAATCTGTAAAAGTATCTTTTGATTCTGTGTCCTGGTATTTTGAATAAGTTATGTCGCCATTTTTTGCTAATGAAAAAATGTGATAAACCATTATGGCATCCTGGTTTTCTTTATCTGGATAACCTGTTTTGGCAGGAGTTGCTTCTGTTGTTACTAAAAATCTTTTTCCATAATCTGAATTGCTGCTTACTTCAGGACAATCTTTGGCTTCTAACTCTCCATCATAATATTGAAGTCTAAAACATTCTTCTTTGTTTTCTGTAATTGATTGAGGGAATCTTAACAGTGATGGATATGAGCTTTTCCTTATAGAAGAATTTATTTGACGGGCTGTAGATTTTAATTGATTTGTTATGGTTTGCAGCCACATCGTTGAATTACCCATTTTACTGCCGCTGGAATAAAGACCGAATACTCCGCCTAAGAATAGAGTCAATACTCCAAATGCAATTATTACTTCCATTAATGTAAAACCTTTGTTTTTCATGTTAGTCTCTGCTTATCCTGATTGTTTTCTTGATTTCAAAATTGAAAGGTTCGTCTCTAGCTGTTAAAATCTCTGATTTCACTTTAAATTCAACAATGACACTATTATCAACTTTATTAACCGTTCCATTGTTTATTTCTTTTACTTCTGATGCAGCTATATTTAAATCATATAACTTATAAATTGCTGATCTGTAAGGCTCACTTAAGAGATCTTTTATATCAGTAGGCATATTTGTTAAATCTAAAGTACTGTTAGTGGTTATATTGTTTTCTTTATTTGGATTATCGTTGGAATTGGACGTTATATCACTTTCGAAAGCTTTTATCCATTTATCATAGCCATTTTTTTTACTCATATTTGTAAAAACAGTTCCCATTTCAGGGGTATAATCACCTGGTTTATATAGAAATACTGGCCCCGGATTATATGGTTTAATCGCTTCTCCTGGATTACTCATATTTTTTATTAATGAAAAATCAAATAATGGGTTTCTTCCTTGAGATAAACAGATTGCATCATAAAGCTCTCTATGAAGATATTTAATTTTTAACATAGCGTGTTCAACGCCGGCTCTTGCAATAAAATAAGATTGAAGCTGAGCATAGCTGGTCATGTTCTGTCGGTTATGCTGCTTGGCGCCTCTTATCAGAAATGAACAAACAATTCCCATTATGGCTGCAAAGACTAATACTATAGGAATTGCCATGCCTTGCTTATTCATACTCTGCTCCATTATTTCCCATCTGAATCCAGATTAGCTTTCATTGTATATAATTCTAAACTTCTTTTATGACCGTCTCGACTAGTCCAAGTCATTTTATATAGAATTTTCTTCATTATGCAGTAGCTGGAATTATTTTGTATTGCACCTAATTCAAAAGCATTTTTCGTTATTGTTGCAACTTCTATTGAGTATGGGTCAGGAGCGTTTTCTAGCATATGGGTTTGCCCTTGCCCATAAGTGTACCACTTTTCATTATCTTCTAATGTATCTCCTTCGTATACTGGTCTTGGAAGGTATGAAAAGAGTAATTCATTAGAGACGTTATGATTGACATTATCGCTGGCTTCAATTGGAAGAACATAAATTGATATTTCGTATGTAATTCCGCGTTCATCTATTACTTCGCCTTTGGCTTCTTCTGTTTTTGCACCAATCATAAAAAGAAAAGAGTCTGCTTTATAATTTTTATAATCTTGTATTTTGGCAATAGCAAGTTTATCGCCAGAACAAATTATTGAGTTAAAAGGAACATCGTCCAATAAAGTATCTAAAATATTCCTGGCTGTTGTTTGTGCAAAAACCATAGAGTTGGCAACGTCAGTATCTTTTGAAGAAGTGCCTATAACAGCGATAATTGGTAAAAAAGCAAATGCCAAAATTAACAGGGCAATCATTATTTCCATAAGAGTGACGCCCTTTTTGGCTTTGATAAAGTTTTTACGGATTATGTTTATATAATTATACATCTTAATTATTATACGCGAAAAAGGGTACCGTTGCAAGCAAATAGCTTTCTTATTTATGTCTATTATATGCTATCATATACTATTTTGATTCTGCTTAAAAAGTAAGGTTTGTTTTGTTGAAACTTTGTTGAGTCTTTTGCTATTATTGAATTATTAAGTTAAAAAGAAGAGCTTGTTTGTTGTTTGTTATATAAAACCTTTTATTGTTGTAAAAATTTGGTTATGTTTGAGGTCGCAAAAGGAGTTAGATAAAATGATACCTAAATATAATAATTCAAAAACTAATATAAACTCTAATAAGCAAAGCCAAGACAATAAAAAAATATTGACTAGTTTGAGAGGACTTAGAAATGTAACTTTTGAATATGGAAATCTTTTATATGAAAATGAAACGCAGTGGCATTATATTGGTTTTGCTTTCATTATTGGTGGAACAATAAACTTCTTTTACGGTGAGATGAATGTTTTTTTAAGAATCTTACTTGGAATAGCTTTAATTATAATTGGTTTCTTTTGTTTTAAATTAATAGAATCGTTTTCTATTATAAATACAACCATGAATACTATTTATAAAGAATTGCGTTTTAATACTTATACTATATACAAGAGTAAAAGTGTAAATATAAAAGACATAGTTGCTTGGGGGATTGATCACAAAAGAATGAGTCCGAAACCAGATATTCCAGACCCAAAAGAATATGGCCCTTTGTCTTTTATATTTAATTTTATAACTACTTTTCTTGTTGGCTATATATTTTTTAAAACTCAAGAAAAAAAAGATAGCAGTATGGTTGATGGTCTTGTTGAAGGATCAGCCATTGCTTATTTGACTAATGATGGAAAAATAGATTACTTCAATCCTTTTTCGGATAAAGTGTATGCAGAGAAAAACAATACAAAATTAGTTGAAGCAATTGGTTTGTATACGAATTTGCCTGTCTCTATAGCTAAAAACAATGAATGTTTAGAAGTATCAAGAATGGGAAGTAAAGTTAAATTTACTTCGAAAAACATAAAACCAACAATTGGTGGTACTTTCCTTAAAACACTGATTAATGTTTGTATCGTTTTTATTGTAATGATAGTTATATTTGTATTATTAGTTAAATTCGTTTGATAACAATATTTTAGAGCAATAAAACTTCTTAACAAAAAAGTTGACGAAAGTACTTCTAAGCCTTATATTACTTTCACGCTTTGCTTACTTTTAAAATTGAGGTTTGTTAAAAGTTTCACAAAGCAAAAATAAAAATATAACAGGAGGTCCGTCGTAATGGCCGACCAAGTTGACACCAAATTAGAAAAGGTTTGCGAAATTGTAGACAAATGGAATTGCGATGCTAGCAAATTAGTTCCTATTCTTCAAGAAGTTCAGGAAATCTATCGCTATCTTCCAGAAGACGCAATAAATCTTTGTGCAAGAAAATTAAAAATTTCTGCAGCTCAGATTTACGGTGTAGCAACATTTTATGCTCACTTCTCTCTTACTCCAAAGGGTAAGTATTTAATTAAATGCTGTAACGGTACTGCTTGTCACGTTAAAAAGTCTATGTCTGTTCTTGATGCGATCATGAAAAAGCTTGGACTTAACGAAAAGAAGCTTACTACTGACGATATGCTTTTCACACTTGAAATAGTTTCTTGTCTTGGTGCTTGCGGTCTTGCTCCTGTTATGGTTATCAATGAAGACGTTCATGGTCAGATGACTCCAGAAAAAGCACTTAAATTTATTGACGAAATCATCGCTAACGAAAAGGGGGCCGCTAAATGAGTAATTTAGATCTTAAGAAAGTTGCAGAAGAATTTAAAGCTAATCTTGAAGATCGCCGTGTTGTAGTTTGTGCAGGTACTGCCTGTGTTGCTAACGGTTCTCTTAAAGTTATTGATGCTCTTCAAAAAGAAATTGAAGCTGCTGGAATCAAAGTTAGAGTTGAAGCAAACCATCATAAATGTGGTGGCGAAAAGAAAGATTTGTATCTTTCTAAGAGCGGTTGTCACGGCTTCTGTCAGCAGGGTCCTCTTGTTACAATAATGCCAGAAAACATTCTTTACGTTAAGGTAAAACCAGAAGACGCTAAAGAAATCGTTGAAAAGACTCTTAAGAACGGCGAAGTTATCGACAGACTTCTCTTTGTTGAACCAGGTTCTGGTAAACATTCTAAAAATGCTGACGAAATTACATTCTATAAGCTTCAGCAAAGAACAACTCTTAAACGCTGCGGCCATGTAAATCCAGAAGATGTTAGAGAATATATTGCTAACAGCGGTTATGACGGTGCTCGCAAGGCAATCTGCGAAATGACTTCTGAACAGGTTTGTCAGGAAGTATTGGATTCAGGCTTAAGAGGTCGTGGTGGTGCTGGTTTCCCAACAGGTAAGAAATGGCAGCTCACACTCCCCAACAAGAGCCCAGATGGTCAGAAATACATTATTTGTAATGCTGACGAAGGCGACCCAGGTGCTTTCATGGACAGAAGCGTTATGGAAGGCAACCCACACAGCGTTATCGAAGGTATGATGATTGCTGCCAAAGGTATTCAGGCTACAAAAGGCTATGTTTACTGCCGTGCTGAATATCCATTAGCTGTTAAACGTATTCGCAAAGCTATTGATGATGCTAGAGAAATCGGTCTTCTCGGCAAAAATATTTTCGGAACTGACTTCTGCTTCGATATAGAAGTTATGGAAGGTGCCGGCGCATTCGTATGTGGTGAAGAAACTGCTCTTATCCACTCAATCGAAGGTCAGCGCGGTATGCCAACTGCAAAACCACCGTTCCCAGCAGTAAGCGGTTTGTTTGGCAAACCAACAACAATCAACAACGTTGAAACTCTTGCCTGTGTTCCATTAATTCTCAAATATGGTGCTCAGTGGTTCAAGGGTATGGGTACTGAAAATTCTGCTGGTACTAAGACATTTGCTCTTACTGGTCAGGTTGCTAATACTGGTCTTGTTGAAGTTCCATTCGGAACCACCCTCCGCAAGATTATATTCGATATCGGCGGCGGTATCACTGATGACCAAGGCAATCCACTTCCACCAAGCGAATTCAAAGCTGTTCAGATTGGTGGTCCATCAGGCGCTTGTTTGACTGAAGAACTCTTAGACGTTCCTATAGATTTTGACTCAGTTAAGAAGTATGGTGCAATCGTTGGTTCAGGTGGTCTTGTTGTTATGAACAAGTCTAATTGTATGGTTAAGATTGCTCGCTTCTTCATGAAGTTCACACAGAGCGAATCTTGCGGTAAGTGCGTTCTCTGCCGTGAAGGTACTGCTCAGATGCTTGCTTTGTTAGACGATATTATCGCTGGCAAAGGCACTATGGAAACCATCGACCAGTTGGAAGAACTTGCTAAGGCTGTTTCTGACGGTTCTCTCTGTGCTCTTGGTAAGACTGCTCCAAATCCAGTTCTCTCAACTCTTAAGACTTTCAGAGATGAATATATTGCACACGTTCGTGATAAAAAGTGTCCAGCTCATCAGTGTGCTGCTCTCAGTTGTCCCGAAATTGACCCAGCTAAATGTAAAGGCTGCACTGCCTGTGCTAGACAGTGCCCAGTTGGAGCTATTTCCGGCACTGTAAAGAATCCACACAAGATTGATGAAACTAAGTGCATTAAGTGTGGCGCTTGCAAGAGAACTTGCAAATTTGGCGCAATAAAGTAATTGGGGGAACAGTATAATGGCTGAAAAAACTCTATTTATAAATGGAAAAGAAGTCGCTTTTGATAACGAAAAAAATCTTCTCGAAGTAATTAGAAAAGCTGGAATCGACCTTCCAACTCTTTGCTATCATCCAATGCTCAAGGCTTACGGTGCTTGCCGTCTTTGTGTAATCGAAAACATCATGCCTAACGGTGCTAGAATGGTTAATACAGCTTGTACTACTGCTCCAGCTCCTGGTATGAAGATTGAAACTCATACTCCAAGACTGCGCCAGATTCGTAAAGTAGCAGTAGAACTTCTTCTTGCTTCTCACAAAGTTGAATGCCCAACCTGTGATCAGGCTGGCCACTGCAAACTTGAAGCAATCGCTCACAAGCTTGGCGTTGACAAAGTCCGCTTCAAAAAGCTTGCTGAACCACATCCAATCGACAACTCTTCTTACGCTATCGTCAGAGATCCAGAAAAATGTATCCTCTGCGGTCAGTGTGTAAGATATTGTAGGAAATCCACGGTGTAGCCGCCATCGACCTCGCTGGTCGTGGTAAGAACACTGTTGTAACTCCAGCTTTCTTCAAGCCAATCGCTGAAACCGAATGTATCAACTGCGGTCAGTGTGCTGCTGTATGTCCAGTAGGCGCTCTCACTGTTAAAAAGAACATTTGCGAAGTTCAGAAGAACCTCGACGATCCAACTAAGACCTGTGTTGTTCACATGGCTCCAGCCGTTCGTGTTGGTATCGGTGAAGAATTTGGTCTTCCAGCCAACGAAGAAACCACAGGTAAGATGGTTGCT
>JAFXRA010000279.1 GCA_017526725.1 Candidatus Rifleibacteriota bacterium | reverse complement strand
GCATCATCTTTTTTCTCAACAGGAACCATTTTCATTACAAATTTGCTTAAACAGTTCATTGAAAAAGTAATTGGCTTAAGAATTACTACCAGAGCACATAAAATGTATGTTGAATTTAAACACCAGCCTTTGGAAAAGGCAACCCCGAATTGTTTTGGAAGCACTTCACCAAAAATTAATAAAAATATAATAGAAACTATAGAAGCTATTACTGGACCAGCACTTACAGGAAGAAACTGGGATTTAACGATTATTTTATTGGCTACAACACCTGCATATACTGCTAAAACGGTGTTAACTATATTATTCCCAACTAATAAAGCAGAAATTACAGAGGCTTTATCATCTATTAATTTTTTTAAACTGCTTAACTTTCTTGGGCTAGCTTTCATAGAAGCTAGTGAATATTCGTTTAAAGAAGTGAATGCTGTTTCTGTTCCTGAAAAAAAAGCAGAAAGACATAATAGAATTATAAATGTCAACAAATCTGTCATTAAATAAAAAAAGCTCCTTATGAAGCCAATTATATTATGAATTCTAAAGAATTAGCAAGTTTCTCTTTAATGAGAAACTTGCTGTTTTACTGTTTCAAATATGATTAGTTGAGGTTTTAATAAGGCCAGTTGGGATTAAAGACATTTAATTGAACTCCTGTTAAAACCATTCGGCCTGATAATAGAACAACCGATGCAGTCGCAACCGTATTCTTCTGAGTTGCAACAACATAATCAAGAATCTTATAGCCGTTTGAGTTCATTCTAGCCAGGTTATATGTTCCAACAACTCTATTATCCAGTAATAATTGAATAGTTCCTGGGTTATCATAAAATTCATAATCCCAGAAATCAAACACGCATCTGGTCATTGTTGCACATAAATCGACTCTTGCACCTACTTCGTCAGTTGTCGCCATATACCAGTTATTGGTGTTGCCGTTGGGAATCTGTTTCCATTTACCGGTAAATCTTAGAGGGTAGAGTTGTGAGACGTCTTTCTTTTTTTGAGGCAAATAGACGCCGTTGTATAACCCGCTGCAATCCATTTGAACGGCATAGGCTTCTTCTTTGGGTGCTTCACCATTCAATTTCTCTGTTCCTAGAGGATTAACTTTTTCATCGGAACAGCCTGACAGCATTATTGTTAAAAAACTAGCTGCGATTAGACTTCCAACAAATCTAAAGAAAGAACGTATTTTTGTTTGCTTCCTTTTTGCCATAATTTTCCCTTTTCTTTTTATCTTTATATGTAAGATATCGGCAAAAAAAGTTTAGACTTTAGATATTTTTTTATTTTTTGAAAAAAAAAAGAGGGATTCATGAAAACCCTCTTTTTTTATATTACTTTTGATATTTTGCACATTTTAACGAAAGCAAAACTTTTTGTTCACTGCTTAAGTTCAAACAATTGCTTATATAGTCAGAAGCATTATGACCTCTGTTGTCTGTTAACTGCGGATTAGCACCGTTATCAAGCAATGCAGTTACCATTAATTCAGGTTTATCTTTATTATAAGTAGCATACATTAATGGAGTTAAACCGTTTGGATCTCTGGCATTGATGTCGGCTCCATGTTTAATCATAAGTTTTAATATTTCTGCATTAGTATGATTTGAAACTATATTCATCAATATATTGGTTCCTCTGAATGAGGCATTTGGATTAGCGCCTTTTTCTAGCAGAAGTTTAATGATTTCAATGTTGGGATTAGTTGTGGTAATCGCAACAAATAAAGGAGTGTAACCATCAAAAGTAGGATTAGGATTTTTTATTGCAAGATTCGGATTTGCCCCACTATTAAGCAGAGCTTTAACTAACTCAACTGTTTCTGGATTATGATTATCATAATTTATTAAAAGATGAGTAAGGGGTGGTAGATCGTTAAAGCCTTTTGTATTAGGATTAGCACCAGCATTTAATAAAGCGATTATTATATCTGATGTGGCTCTCAATTCTATGGCAAGACTTAATATTGGCTGGGGTCCAGCTATTATCATATTGGGATCCATTCCTTCAGATAGTCTTTTCTTTAATAATTCAACTGCAGAACCATTATTTGAGTTTGTATTAGCCATAATTTCCCTTCTTGCTTTAAAAATTGTATTAATTTAGTTTATACCAATTTATTTAAAGATACAATATTTAACTATAATCTTCTGACTTGCTTATCTGTAAATAATCTATATATTATTCTGATAACAAAATTAGACAGATATTTGAAATGGTGTTATAATTAAGATATGGAAAATTCAACAATCAAGGGAATCAGGTATTCATACCAGATAGATTATTTTAATGCTGTACCTACCCATCTTAAGAGTCAGGTACATAATCTTCCTGTGGTCAGTGAACCTCAGGCGACTCCTCTTGATTTATACATAAAGCAAGATAATTATGTACCTAATAATGATTCAAGAATAACTTATGCTGCTCCATCTGCTGCAGTATTAGCTGCTCCGGTTGCTGAAAATGCCGGTAGTTCTACTACTGTTCCTGGAATTCGACCTATGCTTTCAACAGGCGGAATCGGGAGTGCTGGCGCTCAGAGCATATTGCCACCAAATGATACTAATCCATTATTGTCAGAAACTCATGTAGCAGAACCTCAACAAATAGTTAGAGCTTCTCAGGCTGAGTCTCTGGTAAGTCATCCTGCTTCAGCTGTATCTGCAGAATCCGGAATGAATGGAAATGTTGGAAATGTTCTTCATCCAACTCAGCAATTTGTTGGAATAGATCAAATTTCTTCTGATATTCCAGCCAGTGATGCTAATCAGAATGAAAGCGTTAAGGCTAATCCAAAAGCCGATTTTCAGAGGGCAGAACGCAGTTATATTCCGAATCAGAATTCATTTTTCCAAAGGAATGGCTTAGAAAGTGTTGTTACTGATGGCTCAACATTAGAAATAAATTCTACTGCTAATAATCTTGCAACAGCTAGTAATGAAACAGTAAATAGAGTAGAAAATTCAAATGCTCCTTCCGAAGTAACAAATACACCTGCCTATATGATTCCTGGTCCTGATGAAACTCCAGAAACTGATTTGAATACCCAGTTTTTTAATAGATTTCTAGGCCAGCAGGCAAAAAGATTGTATGGTTTTATAAGTGGTGCTGTAAGCCAATTTTCTCCATCTAATTTTAATGTTATAGGGTAGTAGGGTTTTCTTTTAATGGCTAAGGGCATTGCTTTTTTTGATTTTGACGGAACAATAACAACTACCGATAGTTATTTCCAATTTTTACTTTATTGCTTTGGTTGGAAAGGCGTTATTGGTAAGGCAATGAATATTCTCCCCATTCTTTTTTCCTATGCATTTAAGTTTTGCGATAATGAAACGGCAAAACAGTCTATTACCAATACATTTTTCAGAGGTATGGATGAAAAAAAGTTTGATGAACTATGCAAAAATTTCATCAATGAAAAAGTAGACAATATAGTAAGACCAAATGCTATAAATAAAATTAAATGGCACTTAGAAAATGGTCACAAGGTTTATATTGTTTCTGCTTCCTTTACGAAATATTTAAAGTATTTTGCTCAAAAATATAATATTGGTGTAATAGCTACAGAGTTAGAAGTTGTCGATGGTAAGCTTACTGGCTGGTTTGCCTCTCGTAACTGCTGGGGTCCTGAAAAAATAGACAGGATTAATGAATCTGTTCCAGATTTGGATACTTATGATGAAACCTATGGCTATGGTGATTCTATAGGTGATAAAGTCGGTATGTTAACAATAGTAAATCACCCTCAATATAAAGTATTTTAATTTATATTTACTCTTTCTTTTTTCTCTTTTTTTCAATATAATACATCGCAAAATTATATTATCTCAAAATTAAGGTTTATATATGAAAAAGTCTCTGCATCTTTTTATTATTTTATCACTCATGTTCTTTTTGAATGTTTTTATTAATACCCCTTCTTCTGCAAAAGAAAAGAAAACTGATAAAACTAAAATTGAAAAAACAAAAAATGAACCTCAGAAATGTAATACATCTGATTGCGACGAAGATTGTGATGATGATGAAGAATTAGAAGAAGAAGAAGACTCTGAAAAAGGCAACTCTAGCGGATCATGTATTGTTGACGTTTCCAAGAAAACTAACAAAGATGATGAAGAAGACGACGACGATGATAGTGAGGATGAAGCCAAAGAAATAGATATAAAGAACTATGATATGTTTTTAGACGAAGTCCTTTCTGATGGAATATATCCTTCTTTTATTCTATTTGCTCAAATGAATAAGGAATTATCTGAAGAACCACTTATTCATTTCTATATAGAAGATGAAAAAGCTCATGTTAAGGTTACTGTTGAACCTAATCAATTTATGGAACAGTGCATAAGTGAACATGATATGACAGAAAAAGATGAGCAGATTTATTCTCCCTGGATAAAATGGAAAAGAGATGCTCTATTGAATGCAGATAAGCCAGGTTTTATTAATTTTTCTGCAGTTCTTGAAGTAAACGGAGTTGTTAAGAATAGAGTTAATAAAACAATTACCTATCGTTCTGTGAATGAAGCATTCTTAGGTATGACTGATGACAAAGGCGAATATACAGACTTTTCAACTTTGTTCTCCTGTTATGTAAATGAAGACCACCCAAGAATTGATAAAATATTAAATGAAATAATAGATAAAGATAAAAAGGCAAGAAAGATTACCTTTTTTGGATATCAAGGCGAATCTGATAAAGATGTTCTGAATCAAATGGAATGGATTTGGAACTATTTTGCTGCTAAAGGAACTCGTTATAGTGATATTACTGGTTCTAGCAATGCAAGTGAAAAGATATTTGCTCAATATGTAAGATTTTTTGAGCAGGTTATAGATAACAATCAGGCTAATTGTATTGATGGAACATGTATGCTGGCATCATTTTATAAAAGAATAGGACTTGATGTAAGCATAATATTGGTTCCCGGACATGCATTTTTAGCTGTAAATGGACAAGAAACAAATAAAAAGGGTGAACCTAAGAATACTTATTACTTAGAAACTACTATGATGGGTACTAAGGGTATATCTTTTAACGATGCTTTAAAAGAAGCTAAAAGAGAATTTAAAGAAGCTCCAGAAGATGAAACTTTTGTAGTTAATATAAATGCCTGCCGTGCAGCTGGTATTATGCCAATAGGAAGATAAAACTCTTATCGGTTATCGGTTAACGGTTGTCAGTTATTTGTCTATTGGCAATATCAATATACTAAGGGGGACGTCAGTCTTATCACAACAAACTGTCCGTGGCTTTTATTTAACATGAGGAGGCTTTCTCCTAAAGCCCCTCCTTGAGGAGGGGAATAAAAGGGGTGGTGACCGAGATAGAGTAACCCCTTAGAAACTCTCAACTCTAATTATTCACCTTACAACAGTTTGGAGTCCACCCTTTGTCATAAACGTATAGCTTTCAGGGCTAAAGCCCATACGCTATACTTATTATGACAAATGTGTAGACTTCTCTTGTCTCAGATATATTACTTTCAAAAATTTGGTGTTGATATAAAAGATGCTCCCCCAATAGGCAAAAG
>JAFXRA010000278.1 GCA_017526725.1 Candidatus Rifleibacteriota bacterium | reverse complement strand
GTCACTTCGTGACAGCTCCCCCAACAATGCCCAAGCATTTTGGGGGAGCATCTGGAAAGAACAACTTGAACAATTTGAACAATTAGAACTTTCATTATGCTATTCCCACAGATTGCGGCAGCAATCGTACCACAGAGGCTTTAGCCTCGTCTCACATTTCACAAGAGCTGCAGGCATGGCAATCTATATACCCTTTTGTAGTCTACCCATTGTCATAAACGTATAGCTTTCAGGGCTAAAGCACATACGCTATACTTATTATGACAAATGGGTAGGCTTCTCTCATCTCTCATCTTTGCTCTCTAATTTGGGGTGCACTTCAGACGGAGGGGGCTGATTGCTGAAAGCAATCAGTGGAAGAATTATAACTAATTTCTAGCTAATGTTTTATTTTAGTTGTAAAATATAAGTTTGATAGAGATTCTTCGGAAGGAAAAATGAGATGAATAAGATTATTGAAAGTTGCCCATTAAAGCATTATGCTGCTAAATACGTGATTGAAACAGCTTTGGGGGCTGCTGAAATAATCGAGAAAGTCTATGCAACAGATTTTGCCACTGAATATAAGCCTGGTGACGAACCTGTAACAATTGCAGATAAAGAGTCTGATAATTATATTGTCTCGGCTTTGAAGAAGGAATACCCGAATGACCGTATTTTGAGTGAAGAACACGGGCTTTACACTCCTGAAAATGCTAATAACAAGACTTGGTTCATTGATCCCATAGACGGTACAATGGAATTTATTGCAAGAAACGGCGAATTTGCCACTCAAATCGGGTTAGCCGTTGATGAAAAGCTAGAATTTGGTCTTGTTTATCAGCCTATTGGCAAAAATCTTTATATTGCTGCAAAAGGCGAAGGTTGCTGGTGGCATTCTGAAGAAAACGGCTGGAAAAAGCTTGAAGTAAAAGAACCTGATTTTAATAATTTAAGACTTGCAGTCAGCCGTTCTCATCCATGTGGAATCGGTCAGACTGTTCATGCTGCTCTTCATGGCGCTGCTCTTGTCACACATGGCGGAGTAGGTTTGAAGTTGATGGCTATAGCTAAAAATCAGGCTGATTACTATATTAATAATTCTAACAAAACTAAAGCCTGGGATGTTGCAGCTCCTGAAATTTTATTTACGGAAGCTGGCGGCTTGATGAGCGACATTACTGGTGTTGATTTCTGCTATGACCCGACTAACTACAGGCATAAACATGGAGTAATGGCTATTGCCTCAAAATCTCTCTACGACAAGGTTCTTCCCATGACTCGCAAGGTCTACGAAGAATGAGCCTCTGCTGGCGTAGTTATTGTAGTTGGTTTTTGTTGTTTTTATTGTTGCAAACATAAGTCTGCGCCACGACATTGCGAGCAGTCTTTAGACTGCGTGGCAATCCAGAAAGTTAGGCTAAAAAGATAATTTTTCTGTAGAAATTTAATAATAGTAAAATCTTGCATTTACTAAAACAATTCCCTAATCTCTTATCTCTAATCTCTTATCTCTAAAAGAGGCCTTAGCCTCATAACTACCAATTACTACAAAACCAATAGTCTTTCCATGACTTCCAGATACTTCTGGGCTAAGAATCTGTAATCGTGATTCTTTATGACGTATTCTCTTCCCTTTTGCCCCATTAAATAACGTTCTTCTTCTGTTGTATTCATAAGCTTAATAATTGCATCTGCCAAGGCAGGGGGGTCTTCCGCAGGAACCGTTATTCCGCAGCCAGAATCTTCAACTGGGTCGTTCCCTGCATTAACTGCATGTATGATTGGTTTTCCAGCCATCATGTAGTCCATTAGTTTGTTGGGGCTTATTCCAAATTTATATAATTCCCAAAGGTTTTTCCAGGTGATTAAAAGACAATCAAACTTAGACAGCAGGTCTGGTATAGATTCTTTGGGAATAGAGTCATAAAAAAAGACATTATTTAAATGTTTTTTGTTTGCCAAACTCATTAGTTTGCTTTTATCGCGGCCGTTTCCCACTAAAATAAATGATGCTTTGGTGTCTTTCAGCTTTTCTGCTGCTTCAATTATTGTATGCAAAGAATTGGCAGAACTGTGATTCCCGGTATATCCCAATAAAAAGTGCCCTTTTGCTTTTTCGCTATCAATCAGAGAATTCAGGCTATCTGGAATATTACTGTGGTTTTCCCATTCTTCAAGGCTTAAACCATTTTCAATAATATGAAGCTTTTCTTGAGGGAGACCATGTTTTAGGGTATACTCAGAAACCTTTGGCAATACGCTGACAACAGCATCGCAGTGCTTATAACAATAGTCTTCAGAATACTGCATTGCTTGAATAAAAGGATGATACTTTGAATAATTACCTAATATTATTGGTGACAGCGGCCATAAATCACGAATTTCAAAAATATATTTTGCTTTTGACTGTCTGACTATACGATAAGCAGGAAAAACATCTGCAGGGTAAGTTGATGAAGTGATGACTATGTTTGGTTTCAGGGTTTTGCTGATAAAACTTGAAAATCTATATAATTGAAAGATGAATGAAGCAATATTAAATGCTCTGTTAAGGCTGTTATCTTTATAAGTGATTGTACGCAGCCACAAATATCTTATTCCATCTATATTTTCGAAGTAATAGTCTTTATCTTCAGGAATCAAGACATTTTTGTGTCTGAGGTGAGTTTTATCTGCTGCTATAATTGTAACATCGTGACCGGCTTTAACCCATTCTTTGGCAAAATAATACGGCCTGTATGCCATTCCATGGTATTTAGAGCCTGCATAATGGTTTATAAGAAGAATGTTCATGTTTTTCCTTTAATCAAAAGGATTATAAATTTTGTTGATATTATTAGCAAGGGAAAAATAAAACTCATTACGCTGTTTATTTTGTTGGTTTTCTCGAATATTTGAAAGTATCAATTATTGATTGTTATGATTTAAATGAGTTATATAAAAAAAGCAATAAGCTATAAGCTTATATCTCCTAATATCTCCCATCTCCCAAAACAGATATTGCAATAAAAAGAGGGTTTGTTATAAAATACAAAACCGAAGTTCACGGAGAAAAAAATGCAGACTTTAATAGAAAAAATAAAGGCTAAAACAGCTTTATTAGGAGTTATAGGTCTTGGTTATATTGGTTTGCCTTTAGCTGTTGAAAATGCCAAAGCTGGTTTCAAAACAATTGGTATTGATATTCTGCAGAAAAAGGTGGATTTATTGAATCAAGGCCGCAGCTATATTGGTGATGTTGCTGATGAAGAACTCGTAAAAATAGTAAAAAGCGGAATGCTTAAGGCAACTTCAAATTATAGCGAAGCTGAATTATGTGATTCTATCTGTATCTGTGTTCCTACACCTCTTGATGAATATCAGCAGCCTGATATCAGCTATGTTAAAAAGTCTGCGGAAAACCTTGTACCATATATGCATAAAAATATGCTGGTAATTCTTGAATCGACTACTTATCCAGGTACAACCGAAGAACTTGTAAAACCAATATTGGAAAAGTCCGGCCTGGTTTGCGGCAGAGACTTTTATCTGGCTTTTTCCCCAGAACGTGTAGACCCGGGCAATTCTGCTTATAAAATAAAAAATACTCCAAAAATTGTGGGAGGCTGTACCTCAGAAAGCACCGATATAGCAGCCGCATTGTATGAAATGGTCTTAGATGCCCCGGTTCATAAAGTTTCTTCTGCAGCAGTTGCTGAAATGGAAAAGATATTAGAAAATATATACAGAAATATCAATATAGGTCTTGTTAATGAACTAGCGATGCTTTGCGACAAGATGAATATTTCTATTTGGGAAGTTATCGACGCTGCCAAAACTAAGCCTTACGGCTTTCAGGCTTTTTATCCAGGACCAGGACTTGGCGGCCACTGTATTCCCTTAGACCCTTATTATTTATCATGGAAGGCTCGTGAATACGGTTTCCATACATCGATGATTGAAGCTTCGATGATGATAAACGACAAAATGCCAGAATATTGCGTCGATAGGGTGGGGCGCATTCTGAATAAGTTTAAAAAGGCTATGAATGGCTCCAAGGTGCTTGTTCTAGGCGTTGCCTACAAACAGGATATCGATGATTGCCGAGAAAGCCCTTCTATAAAACTTATTAGAGAATTAATCAAAGTCGGGGCTGAAGTCGCTTTTTATGACCCTAATGTAAAAAGTTTTACAGACAAGAATCTTTCTATGACAGGGCTTCAAGAACTTACTCCTGATGAAATAGAGGCTAATGATATAGTTATCATAGCGACAGCTCATTCTAATGTTGATTATAACCTTGTTCAGCGTCACGCAAAAGCAGTGTTTGATACTAAGAATGTTATGAAAAATATTAAAAATAGAGATAATATAGAAGTTCTGTAATTATTCTAGGTTGTTGATGTATAATGTTTATTCTAGGATATTAAATAAATTGGGTAACTTATGAAATATGCAATAATCGGCTGCGGCAGAGTAGCAGGAAACCATTTAAAAGCAGCTTTGAATAATAAGTTGGAAATAGTCGCTGTCTGCGATATTAATTCCGACTGCATAGATTCATTGTTAACTAAATATAATCTGAACATTTGTAAATATACGGATTATAAGCAAATGTTGTTGGAACATCCTGAAATTGAACTAGTGGCAATTTCAACCAATAGCGGCAATCATGCTGAAATAGCTTTATATTGTATTGATTGCGGTAAAAATATTATTATAGAAAAACCCATATCTGTAAGCATAAAAGACGCTGATGAAATTATTAGACGCAGCAAAGCTAAGAATCTGACTGTTGCTGTTTCCCATCAAAATCGTTTTAATCAAGCTATTCAAAAGCTTCATAATGCTGTTGAATCTGGACGTTTTGGAAAGTTATCTCATGCTGCTGTTACAGTTCGTTGGAATCGTAATAAGAGTTATTATGAACAGGCTGATTGGCGAGGTACCTGGGCCAATGACGGCGGTTGTCTTATGAATCAGTGTATTCATGCCATAGATCTATTGATTTGGTTGCTGGGAGACGAAGTTGAAAGCGTTTATGGGGTTACGAAACGGCAGTTTCATGATTATATAGAATGTGAAGACCTTGGAATGGCTATATTAACCTTTAAAAACGGTGTTGTTGCAACAATAGAAGGTACCACTAATGTTTATCCCAAGAATCTGGAAGAAAGTATCTGTATTTTTGGAGAAAAAGGCACTGTTAAAGTAGGGGGAACTTCGGCCAATAACATAGAAATCTGGAATTTTGCAGATGAAGGTAAATCTGACGAACATAATAAAGGTTTGGAAGAACCTACCAAAAATATTTATGGTAACGGTCACACCAGCCTTTATACAGATGTTGTCGATTCTATAAAGAATAAGAGGAAACCTCTCATCGATGCTGTATCTGGCCGGAATGCCGTTGAAGTAGTTTTAGCTATATATAAGTCATCTTTTACTGGTCAGCCTGTTAAACTACCTCTAAATGAATGTGTTACTACTGATTTTACTGGAATGTTCTAGAAAATATGGCTAATCAACTATATGGAAAAGTATATTTTAATAACAAATTAAAAATCATTTTAAATATTTTTTTTTATTGGCTCTTACTTATTTTATTAGGTTTTTATTTCGCAAATAATACTCTATATTTAGATAAAGTTGGCGGGGTTTCTCTTTCTATTTTGGTTTTTGTTTTTGGTGCTTTTGACTTAAAATCTCTATTTATATTGATTAGGAAAAATAAAGACTGTATTTTTATCCATAGGTCATTATTCTTTTTATTATTGCTTATATTATATATTTCTATACGTATTGTTACAGATAAATCAGATATCAGTTATTTGAGAACTTTTTTGTTTTCAACTACTTTAGGCAGTTTGCTTTTTTATTTGTTAGGCTCTTTTATAGCTTTTGTAAATTCTGAGCTGAATCTATGGTGTAAAAGAAATAAAAAATTAGCCAATTATAATTATTATTTGGGCTTTT